>JANLPX010000062.1:0-11622 GCA_031367485.1 Alphaproteobacteria bacterium
GTGAGCATCTTGCCGGTCATGCCCATGGTCAGCATACCGTGGGCAAAGACGGAGGGGTAACCGGCGATCTGGGTGGTAAAAATCTCGTCGGTGTGGAGCGGGTTATAGTCTCCCGAAGCACCCGCATATTGCACGATCTGGGTGCGCGTTAGGTCATCAACCAGTCGGGCGGTGTGGGTCTGGCCAACGGTCAGGGTTTTTGCGTTCAGTGACATCTGAGCCTCGCCTTATTTCTGTTCGACTGGGCGTTCGGTGCGCACACCAACGCCACGGGCGGTGATAACCAGTTCGCCCTTTTGATCGCGGTACTCGGTCACGCTTTCAGAGAAAACAAGCTTGCCCGAACGCTTGCCTTCCTTCTCCCAGGTCTTGCCGGGGAACGAGGTTGCGGTGAGCACGTCGCCAGCCTTGAGCGCGCGGTGATACTCGAAATGTTGTTCAGCGTGCAGGCCGCCTCCTCCGCCACCACCGCCACCCGCTGCGCGCGTGACACCGGTCGCATTCTTGCCAGAACCGAACCAAGGCTGGCCGATCTTGGGCCGCAGGAAATAATCGGGATCGAACTGCGCGCTCGACTGAGCAAAGGTGGGCGGGGCTATGATGCCGCCCGCCTCGGTCGCCTTGGCGTAGTCCGCGTCAGAGTAGACCTTGTTGTCGTCACCCACCGAGCGGGCAAACATTAGAATGTGACTTACCTCAACGGGAAATGTTTTTGCCGCCATAATGCTTCCTCTCTCTGGCGGTCTCCTGCGTCGTGCGGGACCGCTCTTAAGCGCCGACTGAAAGACCGGCGCGGCACATAGGGGCGGGTCAAGAGTGCAGCCGTCAAGAGGTATGCCGTCTGGATCGTGATCTGAATTGGAAATTCACCGAACGGACATGCTTTCCCTAAGGGCGCCATTTCCACCGGGCCGACTCAGGTTCTAGAATTGCGATATGACTGATGCGACCGAAGCTCGACGACAGAACGAAGGCAACCGCGTGCGGGTTACCGGCGCGAGAGCGGTTAAGCCCCGTGATGCTGCAACCCTCTTCATCATCCGACGCGATGGGCCAAAGCCCCGGGTGCTGATGGGAAAGCGGCATGGTGGCCACGATTTCATGCCCAATCTCTGGGTGTTTCCCGGGGGTCGGGTCGATAAAGCCGACTTCAATGCGCCCTACGCCACCGACCTGCGGCCAGAGGTAGCTGCAAAGTTCGAGGTCCATATTCCATTGCGCAAGGCACGGGCTCTGGGCTTGGCGGCGATCCGTGAGACCTTTGAAGAGGCCGGCCTCATGCTGGGTAAGTCCATCCAGCCCAGACCCGGTGCAGGACCGTGGCGCGACTTCTTAGCGCACGGCGCATCGCCGGACCTTGGGGCATTGTCCATCGTATACCGTGCCGTGACCCCACCAACCTTGGCCAAGCGCTACGATACTTGGTTCCTGATGGCTGACGCCGAACACCTGATCAGTCTGGATCGGCAACCCGATTGTGGCGAATTGGAAGAAATCGCCTGGTTCGAATTCGAAGCCGCGCTTGAACTCAAACTACCGATGGTCACCCGCTCGGTGATCGCCGACGTCATGGAACGCCTGGAAAATCCCGACCGACCGATTCCGTACATGCGGTTCCGGATGGGTCCCGTGAAGGCGAGGGTTCTATAGAACCATTGACTTTGGTCGCGGGATTCGTATTTTCCCCCGCTCTTTAGAACACCTGCCGGCGCGCCCGGCCCGCGAGGACCGACCATGGCGAAGCCCGCCTCAATTAAAATCCGTATGAATTCGTCGGCTGATACTGGCTTTTTCTACGTGACCAAGAAGAATGCCCGCACCAAGACCGAAAAGCTGGTCATGCGCAAATATGATCCCGTCGTGCGTAAGCATGTCGAGTTCAAAGAAGGCAAGATCAAGTAGGTCTGCATTCAAAAGCTGATTTTCAAGACGCCCGGCCCGCAAGGTCGGGCGTTTTGCTTTGTCGGCTAGGCCGCGCGCGTAATAACCTTGTTGCGACCCGACGCCTTGGCCTCGTAAACTCCCTCATCGGCGCGCTTTAAGAGCGTCTCGGGGGTGTCTTGCGGCCCGATAGTGGCCGCGACGCCGATCGAGATGGTCACGGTCAGCAGGTCCACCCCACCCTTAACCCGGAATGGCGAGCCGGCCACGTGCAGGCGTATCCGCTCAGCGATCCGCTCAGCATCTTCCAGCCGCGTGTCTGGCATCACGACGACGAACTCCTCGCCGCCGTAGCGACAGGGCAGGTCGATGGCCCGGACGTTGGAAGCTAAGCGCACGGCGAACTCGCGCAACACCTCGTCGCCGACATCGTGACCGTAGCCATCGTTGATCTTTTTGAAGTGGTCGATGTCGATCAGCAGGGCGGCAACCGGGTCCCCACCGAGGGACATCCGCTTGACCAGAGCATCCAGTTGCCCGGTCATGTAACGGCGATTGTGCAGGCCAGTCAGCTGGTCGGTGACTGCAAGCTCCAGCGAGTGATCGAGGTTATCGCGCAGGTAGTCGGTATACCGCTTGCGGCGAATTTGGGTGCGCGCCCGAGCCGAGAGTTCCTGGGGATCTATAGGCTTAGCCAAGATGTCATTGGCCCCGATGTCGAGCGCCTTCATCAGCCGGGACCGGTCATCGAAATCGACAATCGCGAGAACCGGAATGTGACGTGTGACCTCGTCTGACCGTAGATGAGCAATGAATCGTAGCCCGTCGAAGGCGCGAGCGGTCACGTTGACGATGACCAGGTCCACTGGCCCCCTGGCCGTGGCCAAGGCCTTTTCGGGATCGCTTTCGGAAACTAGACGATGCTCGACGCCGAGCTCAGATATGATGCGTTGCGCCTGACGTTCATGATCATCGACAACCAGGACCCTGCCGCCGCCGCCGCCAAGGCGCGATGCCGCGCCAGCGATAACGCCCATTCTGCGCCCAGAGGCCTCGCGATCCCGCAATTCGTCGATAACCATCTTCAACCGCGTCAGACTACGCACGCGGGTAAACAACATGACGTCGTCGATAGGTTTGGTCAGAAATTCATCGGCGCCAGATTCCAAACCCGCGATCCGGTCACTGCGGCTATCAAGCGCTGTTACCAAAACCACCGGAACATGCCGGGTCTCGGGATCATCCTTGAGCCGCCGACAGACTTGAAATCCATCCATGCCCGGCATCATCACATCGAGAAGAATAATATCGGGCTTTTCCGACGCAGCCATGGCCAATGCCGTGGGACCGTCATTGGCACTGATGACCTCATAGTACTCAGCGCTCAGCTTGGCCTCGAGCAGCCGGACATTGGCCTCAATATCATCGACAACAAGGATACGCGCCGTCATGTCGGCTCACCTAACAGCCTGCGAATTGTCTCTAGAAAGTGGGTCACGGAGATCGGTTTAGAAATATAGGCCTCGCAGCCCCCCTCGCGGATACGCTCTTCGTCACCCTTCATGGCAAAGGCGGTGACGGCGACCACGGGTATACCGGCCAATTCATCGTCTTCCTTGAGCCACTTGGTGACTTCCAATCCGGAAATCTCTGGCAGCTGGATATCCATCAGGATCAAATCCGGGCGATGCTCACGCGCCAAGGCGAGCGCCTGCAGCCCGTCCTGGGTCTGCAGGGTCTCATAACCCTGGGCATCAAGCAGATCATGAAATAGCTTCATGTTCAGCTCGTTATCCTCGACGATGAGGACTTTCTTGGCCATTGACGTCCCGACGATGACTTCGAGGCTTGCGCGATTCGGAACGCTTACCCCACCATTAGACCCTTGATCTCACAGATATCCTTAAACTCGCGTTAGTCGCGTCTGGAACGGCTTTGACCGATAGCTCGCCGAAAATAGAGATGCCGAACCTTTCCGACCTCGGCCTGAAGGGCGATCGCCCGCTGGTCATCGTCGATGTCGATGAGGTTCTGGGTCTCTTTATGCAGGGGTTCGGAACCTATCTGGCTGATCAGGGCCTAGAGTTTCGGCTGGATAAATTCGCCTTGTTTCAAAACATCTATCGGCCAGGCGAGGACCAACATCTTGATCTCGAACTCGGCCGAGGACATTTCGACGCCTACTTCTCCGGCCCGTGCGGCGATATGCCTCTAGCCCCCGGCGGCCCCGACGCTCTGCGATCCATCGCGCGCCAAGCCCACGTACTCATCCTGACCAACGCACCGGTCCAGGCACGCCAAGCGCGGACCCAATGGCTGCAGCAGCACGGGATGGACTACCCCCTTGTCCTAAACTCAGGTCCCAAGGGCCCTCTGGTCGCCGGCTTGGCGCAGCAGGTCACCCTCCCCGTCGCATTTGTGGATGATCTGCTTTCAAACCTGGACTCCGTCGCGGAGCATGCGCCCAGGGTCGCGCGGTTTCAGAGCGTGGCAGATCCGAGACTACGCGACATGGCACCCGCGCGTCTGGACTATCACACGCGCATCGATGACTGGTCAGCCCTGAGCGCTGCCATCGAGGCGCATATCTCTTAGCGGCCGCGCAATTGGGCTTGAATTGTCCGGTAGACCAGAACAAAACATGACCTTATGATCCGCATCGGCATAGACTTTGGCGGCACCAAGATCGAGGCCGCAGCGCTCAACGCGGCAGGCCAGTTCGTCGCGCGAGTCAGGATCCCAACACCAATTGGCTACGAGGCGGCCTTAATCGCCGTCCGAGATCTGGTTATGGAGGCTGAAAGGCAGGCCGGCGCCAAGGCGGACAGGATCGGCGTTGGCGGGCCAGGGTCGGTGTCTCCCACAACCGGCCTGATACGAAATGCCAATTCTACCCAGCTGAATGGGCGACCCTTCGTGATCGACCTTGAGCGAACCCTGGGTCGCCCGGTGCGCTTTGCCAACGACGCCAACTGTCTTGCACTATCTGAGGCGACCGACGGCGCTGGCCATGGCCCTAAGACGGTATTCGCCGCCATCCTGGGCACAGGCTGCGGAGCCGGCATTGCCGTGGACGGCAATGTGCAGGCTGGCCGCAACGGCATCACCGGTGAGTGGGGTCACACACCTCTACCCTGGCCAAGGGATGGCGAGCTTCCCGGTCCCGCTTGCTGGTGCGGCCGAAGCGGTTGCCTGGAGCTATGGATTTCGGGTTCAGGCTTGGCGCGAGATCACGGCGGGCAGTTGACGGGCGAAGCTGTTGCCGACCTTGCGAAGGCCGGTGAGCCCGAAGCCATCGCGGCCCTGGATCGATATGTTGATCGCTTGGCCAGGGGATTGGCGGTGATTGCCGACATTCTGGATCCTGACGTCATCGTGCTCGGCGGCGGCATGTCAAACCTAGCCGTGCTTTATGAGCGCCTGCCAAGCGTCATCGAACCCTACGTATTCTCCGACCGCTATGAGGTTCCCATCTTGCCGGCTTTCCACGGAGACTCTTCTGGCGTTCGCGGCGCAGCTTGGCTCTGGCCTAGTCCATGATCGCCCTCTGCCGCGACTGTTTCAGCCAGGGCAGCTTCGAGCGCCGATGTTCGACATGCGGCTCGCCCCGCGTCTTGTCTCACCCTGAGCTGGCGACCCTGTCGATGGCTCACCTAGATTGCGACGCCTTCTACGCCTCGGTCGAGAAGCGCGATCACCCCGAACTACGCGATCTGCCAGTCATTGTCGGCGGCGGCGTGCGTGGCGTCGTGACCACCTGCTGCTACATCGCGCGCATATATGGGGTTCGCTCGGCCATGCCGATGTTCAAAGCTATTAGGGCTTGCCCACAAGCCATTGTCATCAAACCCGATTTTGCGAAGTACCGCGCCGAGAGCCAGCGCATCATGGCGATGATGCGAGACCTCACCCCACTGGTTCAACCGTTATCGCTGGATGAGGCTTGGATGGACCTCTCTGGCACGGAGCGGCTGCATGGCGCGCCGCCGGCCGTCACCCTGGCCCGGCTACAGGCCCGGGTGGAGGCCGAGGTTGGCATCACCGTTTCCATCGGCCTGGCCCCCAACAAGTTCCTGGCCAAAATCGCGTCCGACCTCGACAAGCCTAGGGGCTTTTCCGTGATTGGTGAGCTGGGGGCCAAGGCGTTCCTGTCGAGCAAGCCAGTGGGCATCCTGCCCGGTGTCGGCCCCGCCATGGTCGCCTCCCTCGAAGCCAACAATTTCAGAACTGTCGGCGACATTGCGATGGCGGATTTGAAGGCTTTTGCAGGCCGCTTCGGGTCGAACGGCTTGCGGCTGCATGGCTTGGCTCAAGGCAAGGACACGCGATCCGTAAACCCCGACCAGGTCCGCAAGTCGATCAGCGCGGAAACTACCTTTGCCCAAGATATAGCGAGCTATGAGGCCCTAGATGCGCACCTCACGGGTCTGTCAGACAAGGTGGCCCGCCAAGCCCGCGCAGGAAAAGTGGGCGGCCGGGTTGTGACCCTGAAGCTCAGGACCAGCGACTTTAAGATCCTGACGCGACGCAAGAGCCTTTCGGCCATCACCCAAACGGCCCGGATGATTTTGGCGACGGCCCGAGACCTTTTGCTTCAAGAGCTGGCCACCGGCACCGCTGGTCGGCGCTTCAGGCTGGTCGGCGTTGGAATCAGTGAGCTTCATGAGCCCGGCGAACAAGAGGCTGACTTCTTCGCGGCCGACGAACGCCGCGTCCTGGCTGGCGAGCAGACGGCCGACGCGATCCGCGCCCGATTCGGCGCGCTTGCCGTAACCTCCGCCAGAGCCCTGACACGTAATTCGTCGGGTCAGGATTGAATTTCGACCCCTAAACAACCATCTGCCGACCCTAAGGGGGTGATGAAACTGTGCTCATTTGCAGGTTCTCGGCTCTAGCGACGATTTCGACCCTTCCAAACCGCCTGCTTTTCCATATCTAATCCAGGTTAGAGATGGTCCCGTGGCCATCGGAGTGTGACGCGTGCAGTCGGATTGTGATTGGGCTGGTCGTTGCGCTCATTGTTTTAGAAAGAAGAGTTCTTCGAATTGGTTCGACATGATTTTAGCGAACGTATGACAAGAGCTTTGGGAGACCCCAGCGATGGCCGAGCGTAAGCAAGGTGATCAGGCGACGGGTGACCGGACGTCCGTGATCACCAAGACCAAGACCAAGACGCAAAAACCCTCTCTGTACAGGGTTCTGATCCTGAACGACGACTACACGCCTATGGAATTCGTGGTCTATGTTCTCGAGCAACATTTTCACAAGTCGCGCGAAGAGGCGACAAAGATCATGCTGCATGTCCACCAACATGGCGTTGGGGTCTGCGGCGTGTTCACCTACGAAGTGGCGGAAACAAAAGTGACCCAGGTGGTCGATACCGCGCGGCGGCATCAACACCCGCTTCAGTGTACTATGGAAAAGGATTGAGTTCCCTTGCCGTCATTCTCAAAACCCCTGGAAGACACACTCCACCGTGCGGTGGCCTTCGCCAACGAGCGCAAGCATGAATATGCGACGCTTGAGCACTTGCTGTTGTCGCTCATCGATGATGACGACGCTGCCGGTGTGATGAAGGCCTGCGAGGTCGATATGCCGGCCTTGAAGACCACACTCACTAACTATGTGGACAACGAGCTGCGCTCGCTGGTCGTCGATGATGGCGAAGACGCCAAGCCGACGCCCAGCTTCCAACGCGTTATCCAACGCGCGGTCATCCAT
This sequence comes from Alphaproteobacteria bacterium, assembly GCA_031367485.1. Classification (GTDB taxonomy): domain Bacteria; phylum Pseudomonadota; class Alphaproteobacteria; order Caulobacterales; family Caulobacteraceae; genus Phenylobacterium. Next base: position 7,603 of record JANLPX010000062.1, read on the forward strand.
GTACAGTCTTCCGGACGCGAAGACGTGACCGGGGCCAACGTGCTGGTCGCCATCTTCTCTGAGCGCGAAAGCCACGCCGCCTACTTCCTGCAAGAGCAGGACATGACCCGCTATGACGCGGTCAACTATATCGCCCACGGCATCGCCAAAAAAGCCGGGGCCTCCGAACCCAAGACCGTCAAGGGTGCCTCCGACGATGAGGACAAGCCCGCCGTCAAGACCGGTGGCGAAGCGCTGGACGCCTATTGCGTCAACCTCAACGAAAAGGCCAAGCAAGGTAAGGTCGATCCGCTGATCGGCCGCACCAGCGAGGTCGAGCGGTGCATTCAGATCCTCTGCCGTCGCACCAAGAACAACCCCCTGCTGGTCGGCGATCCCGGCGTCGGGAAAACTGCCATTGCCGAAGGCTTGGCCCGCAAAATCATCAATGGTGAAGTGCCCGAAGTGCTGTCCGGCTCCACGATCTTCTCGCTGGATATGGGTTCCCTATTGGCCGGTACCCGCTATCGTGGTGACTTCGAAGAGCGCGTCAAACAGGTCGTCAAGGAGCTGGAAAACCACCCCGACGCCATCCTGTTCATCGATGAGATCCATACCGTCATCGGCGCGGGCGCCACCTCGGGCGGGGCGATGGATGCGTCCAATCTGCTGAAGCCCGCCTTGGCGTCAGGCAGCCTGAGGTGCATGGGCTCGACGACTTATAAGGAGTTCCGTCAACACTTTGAAAAAGATCGGGCTTTGGTCCGCCGCTTCCAAAAGATCGACGTCAACGAACCGACGGTCGAAGATACGATCAAGATCCTCAAGGGCCTGAAAACCTACTACGAAGAGTTCCACAAACTTCGCTACACCAACGACGCTATCAAGGCGGCCGTGGAGCTGTCGGCCCGCTACATCACCGACCGCAAGCTGCCCGACAAGGCCATCGACATCATCGATGAGGCCGGCGCCAGCCAAATGTTGCTGACCGAGAGCAAGCGCAAAAAGATCATTGGCGTCAAAGAGGTCGAGGCTGTTGTCGCCAAGATCGCCCGCATCCCGCCCAAATCGGTCTCCAAGACCGACACCGAGGCGCTGAAGCAACTGAACGAAGACCTCAAGCGCGCTGTCTACGGTCAGGACGACGCCATCGAGCAGCTGTCCTCCGCCATGAAAATGGCCCGCGCCGGTCTGCGCGATATCAGCAAGCCCATCGGCTGCTACCTGTTCTCTGGCCCCACCGGCACCGGCAAGACCGAGACGGCCCGCCAACTGGCGCTGACCATGGGCATCGAACTCCTACGCTTCGATATGAGCGAATATATGGAGCGCCATACGGTCAGCCGCCTGATCGGCGCCCCTCCCGGCTATGTTGGCTTCGACCAGGGCGGCCTGCTCACCGACGCCGTCGATCAACACCCCCATTGCGTGGTGCTGCTCGACGAAATCGAGAAGGCTCACCCTGACGTCTTCAACATCCTGCTCCAGGTTATGGATCACGGCGTCCTGACCGACTCCAACGGCAAGAAGGTCGACTTCCGCAATGTGGTCCTGATCATGACCACCAACGCCGGTGCGTCGGATGCCCAACGCAATTCCATCGGCTTTGGCCGCGGCAAGCAGGACGACGAGGTCGATGAGGCCCTGAAGCGCCTGTTCACCCCGGAATTCCGCAACCGCTTGGACGCCGTGGTGGCCTTCAAATCCTTGAGCCAAGACGTCATCCGCCAAGTGGTGCTGAAATTCGTCATGCAGCTTGAGGCCCAATTGGCCGACCGGCATGTGACCATCGAAACCAGCGACGACGCCACCGATTGGCTGGCCAAGAACGGCTTCGACGAACTCTACGGCGCCCGTCCGCTAGCCCGCGTCATCCAAGACAGCATCAAAAAACCCCTGGCCGACGAGATCCTATTCGGCAAGCTGATCAAAGGCGGCCACGTCAAGGTCGTGCTGAAGGACGGCAAGCTGGCCTTCGAGATCGAGGGCGAAGAGCGCGAGCCTGGGGCACCGACGATTGAGGGGCCGGGAGCGAAGGCAAAGGGAGCGACGCCGGAGCTGGCTTAGTATTTGGGCGCAGAATTACAGTGACTGGTGTTACGGGGTGTTACGGTGGAAGTGCACTTAATTGTTCCCCGTGGTGTTGCTACGAATTTGGGGCGGCAAAGTAATTAAATGCACTGTCACCGAAACTGCCGAAACTCCCGATCCCCCCCGCTGGGGGAGGTGGCCCGAAGGGTCGGAAGGGGTTGAAGCGCGCTGGGAGTTACGATGGCGCTGTCGGAAATAGGACAGGCTTGTCCCAATGTCGCCCAGACCTAACGACCGATTTTAACACGAAGGCCACGAAGGACACTAAGTTCACAAGGTTGAACCAAGGTCAGCACTTGCACCCTTCGTGCCTACCCTTTGTGACCTTCGTGTCTTTGTGGTTGAAAGCTGCGCAACACCCCATGCGCACGCCTCACAGAACGCCCTGCCCCGTCATCCTAGCCCCCCTCCAACTCGCCCCGAATGCGCGCAGCAAGCGCGTTAGCGGCGGGCGAGTAGAGAACTGGGTGAAGTTCGCTTTCGGTCGAGTCCCTCAAAAGCTGGAGACGGAGCACATCACTGTCATTCCACCCGGGCAGCCACGCCGCGAACGCAAACCCCGCTGCTCGCAACTCTTCGACGGCGTAATGGATTTCCGGTCGGTCCATCGGAAGATCGACTTGAATCAGGGTTGCACCGGTAGCTGCGGTTGCTGATGCCACGGCCTCGGCAATGTCTTTGCCGATCTGCTCGATGGTCAGACGCGCGAGTTTGCGGTGCATATCGACGGTCGATTGAACCTTGGTTTCGCCCGTCGCTTGCTCAGAAGCTCGCGTCAGAGTTCGGCGCAGGCGAAGGTGATCTGCGAAACCAGCAATCAGGTCGAGGTAGCGATCGGGTAGGAAGATCGCGTGCTCTGGAGCTTCAACCAATGGCTGATAGACGACCGTGACCGCGAGACGACCTTCCCCGCCTCCACCGATAGTGAGATCGCGCGCCTCCGACGGCAGGTAGGCCAACATGATGCCGGTTTCGCAGCCGCTGGACTGCAACGAAGCTTTCTGCATAATGGTGTGCGCGGTGGTCGGGAAATGCACGAACCCAAAGGCACCGTCAGCAACGATGTTTTCACGTAGAACAGCTGCCAGCCGCCCCATCAGCCCTGCTCCGCGAAGGCTCGCATCAACGACCGTAGTTCCGGCCTCGACAATCGTCGCCGACGGGTTTGGCCGGTTGTATCCGATGTGACCGACGACCTCGGCCCCTGCTGTTGCCACCACGCCGTTATAGGTGCCCGCGCGCACTCGCACCGCCAGTTCAACTGGCTGGTACATGAAACGTTTCGGGTAGGTGTCGCCGTAGCAGCGCTGGATGCATGCGGCGAGACCGAGCGCATCGGCCGGCTGCATTTTCCGTATGTTGATTTCGTCCGCCATTTTCCACCTCAAGGCTCGCGCAAAGGAATTATGGTCACACTGTATGAAATAGCCTGAGTCCCACCGGCCAGTCCTGGAGTACGCCTTCGACCCCAATCTACTACTAAGCCCACAAAGGACTCGAAAGGTGACAAAGTACCCACTCCAGCCCTTCGTGGCCTTCGTGTCTTTGTGGTCAATTGGGGCGCGATGTTCCAAGCTCAGACTTGACAGAAGACCCCGCCTCCGCTCCCCCCGGTGCATACCGGGGTCCAGATCGTCGAGCGCCGAGCCCTCAGATAGACTCCCTGGAATTCAAGCTGGATCACGTCTTCGACCTTATGACCTGGATTCCGGTATGCACCGGAATGAGCGGTGGGGGGTTGGCAGGACAGCGTGACCCCCTGGTTTTCGTGTGCCTTCGTGGTCACCCTCTTGGGGCAGAACGACCAACACCGGCGAGAATCTGAACGAGATTCCTTGACTTTGGGCTTGGTGTATGTTCTTGTTTCGTTCGTGCGCAAGATCATCGATGACATCAAGGCCCTGCAGGCCAAGGCGCTGGAACGGCGCGCGCGGCAGTTGGCGCGCCTGG
>JANLPX010000248.1:0-16744 GCA_031367485.1 Alphaproteobacteria bacterium
GTCCTGCCCATCGGTAATCGTACTGAGTTGGCTCTGAAAGCTGACGATCGTAGCGCTGTCAGCCAGAGCGCTACCTCAGTAGAAGCCGCAATCCGGCGAAAGCTGAACGCGGAGTGGGGTTTGTCTGGGGGTTTGAGATACGATGATCGCAGCTCCAATTCGGCGGCGGGTGCAGTTGCCAATGCTAGCGCCGACTTAAACCGAAGTGGCGAACGCGCTGACGCGATCTTGCGTGTGGATTATCGTCCTTTAGCGAAAATTCAACCCACTAGCGATGCTGCTCAGGTGCAGGTTCTAGGGTCGGAGCTTCTTAATCCTCAGCGGCACGAAGGTCTGACCGACGGGCCCTTATCGCGGGGACCTGCGGCGAGTCTAATGCCCAGTGCGCTTAACCACACTCCCGGCATCGTCCAGACATTTGATGACCCTGCGGCTGCCGCAGGCATCGCTGCCGCACTAGAAGCGGGGCTTCGTTATCAACCCTGGAGCGTTTACGGCTTCGCGCAAGAGACCCTGACCCATACCGGAGATCGGGTTAGCAATAACCGCGCAGGGGTCGGTGGCGCATGGCAGGTCAATGACCGCCTGCAGCTCGGCGCCGAAATCGCAGGCGGAGATGGTGGTACAGGGGGCAAGTTATCAGGCGGATATCAACTGGATGACCGCAGCAATGTCTACCTGACTTATGCCAGGGAAACCGAGGTCGCCGACCAGAATTACGCTGGTCGACAGGGCGTTCTGACCTTTGGCGGGCGCACGCGTTTAAATGATCAGCTAGGCGTATTCGTCGAGACGCGCGCTGCGTCCAGCGCCGGACGTAGTAGCCTCACCAATGCCTTTGGTTTGGATTTCGCGCCGGCCAAGCACTGGACATCCGGCCTGAAACTGGAATTCGGCAAGCTGCGCGACCCTGTTGCGGGTGACCTGCGTCGAGAGGGCGTCAGTCTCAACCTTGGCTATAATGACGACCGGCTCAAGGTGCTGACTGGCCTTGAGTACCGCAATGACCATACCTCAAGCCTAGGCACGGTTTCGGGTGTGTGTTCCACCACACCTCTCACCACCAGTGACCCTTGCGTCTCGGCACCGGGGTCGAATAGTCGACAGACCGTGCTGGTCAAGAACGCGCTGTCCTACAAGTATGATAGCGCGTTGCGGTTCTTGGGCGTCCTGAATTTGTCGCGAAGCACCTCAAGTCGAGGTGCGTTCTATGACGGCGACTACTCAGAATTCGTACTTGGAGCCGCCTATCGACCGGTCGACAATGACCGGTGGAACACCTTGGCCAAATACACCTACTTCAGCAATCTGCCTGCGAGTAGCCAGGTCAGCGCCGTAACGCGCGGACCGTTGGACTACGCCCAACGCAGCCATGTCTTGAACCTCGACACCACCTATGACTTGAACCCGTGGCTGTCGATTGGGGGAAAGTACGGCCTCAAGGTTGGTGATCTGCGGACCTCGCGTACAACTGGCCCGTGGTTCAGCAGCCAGGCACAATTGTTCGTGTTGAGGGGTGACCTGCATTTCGTGAAGGAATGGGACGGAATCTTGGAACTCCGCAGCCTCGACTTGCGCGAAGCAGGCGACACCCGTTCCGGGGCATTGGTCGGCCTGTACCGCCACGTCGGCGAGCATGCCAAGGTCGGCGTTGGCTATAATTTCACGGACTTTTCTGATGACCTGACCGACCTGTCTCACCGCAGTCGGGGAGTTTTCTTGAATGCGCTGGTGACATTCTAAGGTGTTCATTGGCTAGGGAGTGTTCAGTTTCGACGAAGCCGAGGAGGTGGCTTAGCCGGGCAGTTTTTCACTCGGCACCAGTCGAACACTGGAACTCGATCTGGCAACTAGGGTGCCCTGTGTATCCATCAGTTTGGCCTCAACGAACCCGACAGTCTTGCCCAATTGGATGACCTGGCCCTCGCCGAACAATGGGCCGACCTTGGCGGGAGCGAGGTAGCTGACCGTCATATCGATGGTCGCAGAATAGAGCCGACCTTCCGTATGGGTGAAGATGGCTGGACCCATGGTGTCGTCCAACATGGCCGCTAGGAACCCACCCTGGATAAAGCCTGCGGGATTAACGAATTCTGGCCTAGCTTCAAAGCCTACTCGGATCCACCCATCGGCGGGCCGTACATCAATGACGTGCCAGCCTAACAGCACTGTGCAGGGTGGAGCGGGCAGATTGTCGAAGATGGTGGCGATGGGCATGAGTGGGCTCCCTTGCGAACGCGTTTGCCCAACCTCTGCTGACAGCCTGGTGTCAGGAGTCAATTTCTCAGCGGGGGATCGCTTGACTCAAGACGCGCGCTGCGCGACGCGCCAGATATGAAAAGCCAGGCCCTCGTCGGACATCATGTTGCCGTTCTTTATGGCGGACTTTCCTCAGAGCGAGAGGTCAGTTTGGTTTCGGGGCGCGCCTGCGCGAAGGCACTGGAAAACTTAGGGGCAAAAGTCAGTCTGGTCGATGCAGGGCGTGACCTGGCTCAGGTTCTGGCTCAGTTGAAGCCCGACGTATGCTTCAATGCTCTGCACGGGGAATGGGGCGAAGATGGCTGCGTCCAGGGCGTGTTGGAGACCCTGAATCTGCCCTACAGCCACTCTGGCGTCCTGGCCTCGGCCCTCGCTATGGACAAAGCTAAGTCCAAAGCTGTGCTGGCCGCAGCCGGTGTCGTCGTGCCGGGCGGCGGCCTCTATGACCGGTTCGTTGCGGCGGCAAGCCACGTGATGGCCCCACCCTATGTGGTCAAGCCCAATGCAGAGGGGTCCTCGGTTGGGGTGTTCATTGTCCATGAGGGTGCCAACCGGCCACCGCAGGAGTTGGCGGGTCCCGCTTGGACCTATGGCGAGCAGGTGATGATCGAACCCTATATTCGCGGATTGGAACTGGCGGTGGGGGTCATGGACGGCAAGGCCATGACCGTAACCGAAATCGTTCCGCGCACAGGTTTTTATGACTATGAGGCAAAGTATTCTGATGGGGGTTCAGAGCACATTTTGCCAGCCCGAATTCCGGGTCATGCCCTTGAAAAAGCGAAACTCTTGTCTGAGCGCGCGCACGCCGCCTTGGGTTGCGCTGGGGTAACACGCAGTGATCTTCGTTATGACGACGTTAACGACATTCTGGTCCTTCTAGAGGTCAATACACAACCCGGCATGACGCCGACTTCGCTTGTTCCAGAGCAAGCGGCGTTGCAGGGCGTGGATTTCGATCAACTGGTGCTTTGGATCACGGAGGATGCTTATGCCCGCGGCAATGCGGGGGGGATCGCGCGGTAAGGCGAAACCCCGGGCCAAGATGCCCCCTAAGTCGGCGTCACGCCCCTCTGTTCGCACGCAGGGGGCCAACGCCTATGCGCCTGCTAAGCTAAGCGCAGCCCAAAGGGTTGGACTTGCCCCACATCACGCCTTGATGGGTGCCACGGCGGTCTTAACGCTCGCGCTCATCGCGACGTTGGCGACCGGCCAGCGGGCGGAGAAGGCTTCCCTGGCGATCAATTCGGCGATCGGCAGCCGGTTTGCAACGGTAGGATTCAAGCTGAAAGCCGTCAGGGTGCAGGGTGCGTCGGCTTTGGCCACCGCCGACATCTTAAGGGCGGCCAAGGTCTATAAGGATCAGCCTTTGCTAGGACTGGACCTGGAGCAGGTGCGACGTGATGTTCAAGCTGTCGGTTGGGTGAAGGAGGCTCGGGTCGTTCGTCTATTGCCCGACACCTTGGTACTGCAAGTCGTTGAGCGTCGTCAGCTGGCGGTATGGCAACATGGCGGTGTCAGTCAGGTCATTGATGAACTGGGTCGGCCAATTCCCGAGGCGGATGCACGGGCTTTCTCTGGGTTACCGCTGATCGTAGGTGCCGGTGGAAATAAGGATGCTGCCACGATCCTCGCGGCGGTGTCGCGACGCTCACGATTGAGCCAGCGGGTCGAGGCCTTGGTGCGGGTCGATGGCCGACGCTGGGATCTGCGCCTTAAGGACGGAAGTTTGATCCAGTTGCCGGCGACCGGCGAGGAACAGGCACTGCTTCAGCTTGAGCAGATCGACCTCAAGTCGCGGCTTTTGGAATTGGGGTTCGAGCGGATCGACCTGCGCGATCCGACAGTGGTGTCAGTAAGGCCGAAGGGCGAGGTGCTTCCGGGCCAGCTCGTCGCCGACGGCGTGTAGGGCGATAGGGGTCAAGAACTTGGCGACGCAGGTAGTTAACCGAAGAGAAAGCCGTGATGGCCTGGCCGCTGCGCTTGGCCGTCAACCCGTGGTCGCTGCGGTGGATTTGGGGGCATCGAAGGTCGCCTGTTTCATCATGAAGCCGGACGGCATTCGGCGGGCTGATCGGACGCTGACGACAGCCGGAGTGGGCTATGTGCAGTCGCGTGGCGTGAAGAACGGAGCGATCGTTAATCTGGATGAAGCCTCTGAAGCCATCGCGCAGGCCGTTGAGCGAGCAGAGAATGTCGCCGGGGTTCAGGTTCAGGGCGTTACCGTGGCCACAGCGGGCGGTCAGCTAACCAGCCACCGGGTTGGGGGTAGGGTTTCGCTTGGCGCGCGTCCAATCAGCGATGCCGACTTGGTACGTGCAATACAGGCGGCGCTAGGCCAGATCAAAATTCCCGGTCGACGGGCTGCACACATCCTGCCGGTGGCTTGGGCGGTGGATGGCCAGACTGGGGTGCGCGATCCGCGAGCCATGTTTGGGCGTTCCTTGACGGTTGAGCTGTTGGTGGTCTCAGTCTCTGAGGCTGTTTTCCAGACACTGGGAGCCTGCGTTGAGCGGGCACACCTGCAATTCGAAGGCGTTGTCGCAGCGCCCTTCGTATCGGCCCTGGCGGCCTTAGAGGAAGACGAGCTCGATTTGGGCGCGGTGTGCATTGATATGGGCGGCGGTTCCACCTCTGCGGCGGTATTTTCCGGGGGTAGCCTTGTGCATGTTGAGACCCTGCCGGTTGGCGGTAGCCACGTGACAGCCGATATTGCGCGCGGCCTGTCGACGTCAATCGCGGGAGCAGAGCGGATCAAGACTTTGCACGGCTCGGCGATTGCGTCGGCCAATGAGGATCGCGAAATGATTGAAGCTCCGCCACGCGGAGATGATCCAGGTGCTGGTCCAGTCATTGCGCCAAGATCCCTACTGAAGGGTATTATCGCCCCGCGTGTTGAGGAAACACTGGAGCTACTACGGGACCGGTTGAAGGCTTCCGGTGCTCCTGTAGAGGCCGGTGCGGGGTTGGTTCTGACGGGTGGGGCCAGCCAACTCTCAGGCGTGCGTGAAGTCGCCGTTCGAGTGTTTGATCGCCCGGTACGTTTGGGTCGGCCCCGTCGGGTTCCTCACTTAGCGGACGCTGCATCAGGCCCGGCCTTCTGTGCGGCAGCGGGAGTTTTACATCGCTCGGCATTTGGACCGCGCGAGGCCGTATCGGCAAAAGCCCTGGCCTCCGCCAAGCTACGCCGTGAACCTTTGGATCCCGGGGCGAACCCGGTGGCCAAGGCGGCGGCTTGGTTGATGGAAAATCTCTAGCGCTCGTCAAAAGGCTGCGACGATTTGGCGTCAAGTTTTAGCGTGACGCCGACCCCGATTTAGCCACGGCATTGGGGCATTGCGTCGCAGGATGAGTCTGTCATTTGCCGCTAGGCCTTATCTACCCACAAAAAACAGTCGTAACCGCCTCGACGGACCTCCGACTCGCCTTATGCAGTTAACCGCCAATTAACGATGGTGGGCGTTTCCTTAACGCCGACCGTCACGGGAGCCAGGCGGATAGTTCGCCGGGTCCTTTGGAAGACTGACGGAGCACGCGAGAGGTCCTATGGCTATTGCACTTTCTGCGCCGCGCGCAACCGAGTTGAAGCCCCGTATTGTCGTATTCGGGATTGGTGGGGCCGGCGGTAACGCCGTCAACAACATGATCGAAGCCGGGCTAGAGGGTGTCGAGTTCGTCGTGGCGAACACCGACGCCCAACAGTTATCCTTCTCCAAGACAGATCGAAGGATTCAGCTTGGAGTTCAAGTGACCCAGGGCCTGGGTGCCGGGGCGCATCCCGAAGTCGGGATGAGTGCCGCTGAGGAATCAATTCCGGAAATCGGTGAGCATCTTGATGGTGCCCACATGGTGTTCATCACCGCCGGGATGGGCGGCGGGACCGGAACAGGTGCGGCTCCGATCATTGCCAAGTGCGCTCGTGAGCGTGGGATACTGACGGTCGGCGTCGTGACTAAGCCGTTCCACTTTGAAGGCCGTCATCGCATGCGCCTGGCCGATGCCGGGATCAGCGAATTGCAACGCTACGTCGATACCTTGATCGTTATTCCGAACCAAAATCTCTTCCGGGTAGCTAATGAGCGGACGACCTTTGCTGAAGCCTTCGGCATGGCCGACCAAGTGTTGCACTCTGGCGTGCGGTCGATCACCGATTTGATGGTCTTGCCTGGCTTGATCAATCTCGACTTTGCCGATGTGCGCACGGTCATGACCGAGATGGGCAAGGCGATGATGGGTACCGGCGAAGCTAGTGGCGAAGATCGCGCCCTTATGGCCGCGCACAATGCCATCCAAAATCCGCTGCTCGACGAAGTGTCGCTCAAAGGTGCCAAGGCGGTGCTGGTGAATGTGACCGGTGGCCTGGACATGACCTTGCTGGAAGTCGACGAGGCGGCCAACGCCATCTCCGAACAGGTCGATCCAGAGGGCAACATCATTTTCGGAGCCGCCTTCGATCCGTCTCTGGAAGGGATGATCCGCGTGTCGGTGGTCGCGACCGGTATGGACGGTGCTTCGATTGCGGCCATCGAGTCGAAAGTCGAACGTCGCCCCCTTCAAGCTCCGCCATTGCGGGCACCTGAGGTGACGCGCGCGCCAGTCCTGCCGACCGAACCGGTCCGCTCTATCTACGCAACGCCATCTGCGCAGGTTTTGCGCCCGCCGGAGCCCGCTCTGTTTGCGACCACGTCGGAACCGCTCGTTGCAACCGTGGCAGAGACTGAAACCTTCGAGGCACAGGCTGATCTCTATTCCGCTCCGGTGGAACCGGTTCGGGTCGAACCTGTAATCAGCCAACCGGTTGTGTCGCGGTCAGTCGAGACGCCGCCGATGACCCGCATTGTTGATCCGATGGTGGCCGACGAGGACGATGAGCCTCTGTTTGGGGAGACGACGTTTGAAGATCGACGGCCGCAAAAAAGCGGTGGTTTCCTAAGTCTGTTCGGCAGTCGGCCGCGCTATGATGCGCCGGCACCTGCGGCCCGTCCGGCTGCAAGCCGCGGTGGTGCGTTGCCGGCCGAAGCGCCGATGGAACAAAGTCAGGTTGATGGTCAGGAAGACCTGGAGATTCCATCCTTCCTGCGCCGACTGGCAAACTAAATAGCTGACTTGAACGCGCTTACAACGGCCGGAGGAAACTCCGGTCGTTTTGCGTTAGCATCGACATTTAGGTAATTGAAAATCAACAGTCTTTTGATCAGTTAACCTTCGAAACATTGCGAAACAGGACTTGTATTGCGGCGCCGCAGCATAGGACCTATCCGTGGCGTGGGGCGTTGTGTGGCTTGCTTGGTCACAGGTCTCTGTTTGTGAAAGGTCCAGCCTTGGCCGTCTCTGCATTCCAACACACTCTTCAAAGTCCGGCGATCTTCGCTGGAGTTGGCGTCCATACAGGGGCTCATACCCGCGTTAGTGTTCGCAGTGCCCCAGCCAATAGCGGGATCGTCTTCGTGCGAACCGACATTACCGATCGCGATAACCGTGTCTCGGTCTCGGCTGAGGCAGTCTGCAAGACGCAGCTAGGTACCGTGATCACCAATGCAGCGGGCGTCACCGTAGCAACCATTGAGCACCTGATGGCCGCCTTGGTGATGTCGGACATCGACAATGCCGTGGTCGAGCTCGATGGCCCAGAGATGCCGATCATGGACGGCTCTTCCCTGCCTTTCATTCAAATCCTGGATCATGCCGGTCGCCGCGCGCAGGACGCGCCGCGGCGGTTCATTGAAATCCTCGAGACCGTTGAAGTTATCGATGGCGACAAGCGCGCGACGCTCTCGCCGTCGGATCAATTTGAAGTTGCCTTCGAAATTGCGTTCGCGTCGGCCGCCATTGGTCGTCAGCGGGTAGACTTGGTGATGGATGGCAAGGTGTTCCGCAAGGAACTGGCCGATTGCCGTACCTTTGGCTTTTTGCATGAGGTTGAAGCTCTGCGTGCCATGGGCCTCGCTCGCGGTGGCTCTATGGAAAATGTCGTAGTGATTGAGGGCGATAGGATCCTAAATCCGGAAGGCCTGCGTCGTCCTGACGAATTTGTGCGCCACAAGGCCCTGGACGCCATCGGCGACCTCTATGTGCTCGGCGCGCCGATCCTGGGGCGGTTTGAGGGTATTTTGGCTGGTCACGGGATCAATAATGCCGTGGTTCGGGCCTTGGTCGCGGCCCCGAAGGCATGGCGTTACCGGACGCTGGTCCAGGACCTGGCGAAAAGCGCATAATCCAACTGCGTTGGCGAGATTGCGCCGGGGGCTTGGTAGTGTAGAACCACCGTCTACAGGCGCGGGGGCGCGCTTTGGTCCTTTGAGGTGACGGTTGTCATTGCTTCGTAATTCTTGGACTCGGCCGGTGCTGGCCGCTGTGATTGTGGCCCTTGCCCTGGCGGGGTGTGCCGGTAAAGCCAAACGCCCTAAGCTGGTGTATGAAGAGCGGCCTGTTGAGTTGCTCTATGCCACGGGCGCGGATCGGCTCGATAAGGGTCAATGGAACCAGGCGGTGGACTATTTCGCCGAGGTTGAGCGCCAACACCCCTATTCAGAGTGGTCTCGCCGGGCGATTCTGATGACCGCCTATGCCCACTATCAGGCAGACAACTATGCTGAAGCGATCGGCGATGCGGACCGATTCATTTCGCTCTATCCCGGCAACCCAGCAGCGGCCTATGCGCACTATCTGAAGGCCGTATGCTATTTCGAGCAGATCGTTGATGTGGGTCGTGATCAGGCGGCTACCGGCCAAGCTCTGGATAATCTGCGCGATGTGACCCAGCGCTATCCGCAGACCGAATTTGCAGCGGATGCTCGGCTGAAAATCGACATGGTGAATGACCAGCTTGCAGGCAAAGAGATGACCATCGGGCGTTATTATTTGCGTCATGGCGATACGTTGGCTGCCGTCGGTCGGTTCCGGTCGGTGATCGACAGATACCAGACCACGACTCATACCCCCGAGGCGCTATACCGGCTGGTCGAGGCGAACCTGACAATGGGCCTGACCGAGGAAGCCACCAAGAATGGAGCCGTCTTGGGCTTCAACTATCCTGGTGATGGCTGGTACCGCGATGCCTATCGGTTGCTTACAGATAAGGGCCTTAGGCCCGCGACCGAGCCCATGGCCGGGAAGGGTGGGTTCCTGACCCACCTGCCCTTTGTGAAGAATAAAACGGCGACGGTGAAGCCTGATCAGGCCGAGGCCGTGCCAGCTCAGGTTCGCCCGGCTGAGGTGATCAAGCCAGTCAAACCCAAGCGAAAAACTTGGCTTTCTCGCGTTCCATTCTTAGGACACTGAGCCCAATCCGCGCGGCGGGGATCTGAAAGTGCACTTCGGCGCACGGACACCCTTCCGGTGCGCGCGATTCCACATCATCTTGCACCCATGCTGATCGGCCTGTGGATCCGCGATGTCGTGTTGATTGAAGCCCTGGACCTGTCCATTGGGCCGGGCTTGACGGCGCTTACCGGTGAGACCGGGGCGGGTAAGTCGATCATCCTGGATGCGTTGGGATTAGCGACGGGCGCTCGAGCCGATGCCGGCTTGGTGCGACGCGGTGCGGCCCAAGCGGTTACCTCTGCGGTGTTTGCGCCAAGTCCAGATCATCAAGTTTGGCAGATCCTTGAGGACAAGGGCCTTAGCTATGCGCGCGACGAGGATTTGGTTTTACGCCGAACTCTGGCCTCGGACGGCCGCAGCCGCGCTTTCGTCAATGATCAAGCTACCAGCGTCGGGGTGCTGCGGGAGTTGGGCGAGGCCTTGATCGAAGTGCATGGCCAGCATGAGACGGTTGGACTGTTGGACAGCCGCACCCACCGACCCTTACTGGACGCTTATGGCAGCCTGAATGGTCTGGTGAAGACCGTCGGCGAGCATTGGACGGGTTTGCGCGCAGCGCAGAGCCGGGCCCATGACCTACGTGCTGACGTCGCGCGTGCTGCCGCCGACGCGGAAGAGTTGACGCTGCGCTTGGCCGATCTTGACCGGCTGTCGCCTGAGCCCGGTGAGGAGACCAGGCTGGCTGAATCGCGCGCCATCTTGGGAGCCTCGGAGAAGGCGCTTTCCGACATCGACAGTGCCCGTGGTGCCTTCGAGGGATTATCTGCCAAGCTGGCGTCAGCAGTTAGGGCCTTGGAGCATGCCCGCACCCGCGCCGTTCAGGCGGGAGCCGCAGAGGAGGGGCCCGCTGTGTCGCGATTGGCCGCAGCAAGCGCTGCTGTGGACCGGGTATTTGGTGAGGTTCAGGAGGCTGAGGCCGCCGTCGATGCCGCCGCCGTGGCTTTCGATTTCCGCCCCGATCAGTTGGAGAAAACCGAAGAGCGGTTGTTTGATCTGCGCGGTGTCGCCCGCAAACTGGGCGTGAGTGTTGAGGAACTGCCGGACCTGCGGGTGCGCTTTGCGCAGCGGTTGCGGGCGATGGAGTCAAGTGAGGATGAGCTTAAGGCCGCTGAGGCGGAGGTCGCTGCGGCTCATGCAGCATATCTAATTGAGGCGACCAAGCTTACCGCCGCGCGGCGTGCAACGGGCGAGCGCCTCGCCAAAGCCGTGGAGGCCGAGTTGCCGCCGCTCAAGTTGGATAAGGCGCGCTTCCGGGTGGCGGTTGAGGTCCAGGCAGAAGATCGCGCCGGGCCCAATGGTCTCGATCGTATTGCCTTTGAAATCTCGACCAACCCCGGCGCACCGTTTGGCGACCTTGGGGCCATTGCATCGGGCGGTGAGTTGGCTCGGTTTGCCCTGGCCCTGAAGGCGGCCCTTGCGGGTCGAGCCGAGGGCGTTCAGCCGCTGATGATCTTCGATGAGGTTGATCAAGGGGTGGGCGGTGCCGTGGCCGATGCGGTGGGCCTGCGATTGCGCAGGCTGGCCGCTGACGCTCAGGTTCTGGTGGTGACCCATTCGCCGCAAGTTGCAGCCCGCGCCGATGCGCACTGGCGGATCGCCAAGGCGGGCGATGGAGAGCGGGTGCGAACCGCCGTTGAGACCTTGAACCCCGCTGATCGCGAGGAAGAGATCGCCCGAATGTTGGCTGGGGCGAAAATCACCGATGCCGCTCGGGCGGCGGCTAGGGCCTTGATGCATGTCTGACCTTACCGAAGCCCAGGCTAGTGAAGAGTTGGCGCGTTTAGCTGACGAGATCGCCGCACATGATCTCGCCTATCATCAGCAGGACGCGCCGAGCGTGTCTGACGCTGAGTATGATGCTCTGAAGCGGCTGAATACTGAGCTGGAAGTCGCATATCCGCATCTGGTGCGCGACAATTCGCCAAGCTTGCGGGTCGGTGCTGCACGGGCCGAACAGTTCTCGCCGGTTGAGCACGGCGTGCCCATGCTGAGCCTCGATAACGCGTTCTCTGACGAGGACGCCTTGGAATTCGATAGCCGCATTCGGCGGTTCCTGATGCTGGGCGACGCAGCAGTGGACTATACGGCCGAGCCAAAGATCGATGGTTTGTCGGCCTCGCTGCTCTACGAGAACGGTGTGTTGGTGCGCGGAGCCACGCGGGGCGATGGTCGGGTGGGTGAGGACGTTACCGAGAACCTGCGCACGGTGATGGATATTCCCGCGCGGCTGGCGGGATCGGGCTGGCCCGGGCGTATTGAGGTTCGGGGCGAGGTTTATCTGGGGCATGCTGAGTTCGCGGCGTTGAACGCCGCGGCCGTCGAAGCGGGCCAGAAGACTTATGCCAATCCACGCAATGCGGCAGCTGGGTCTCTGCGGCAGATCGATTCCAAGATCACGGCGACGCGGCCCCTAAAGTTTTTCGCCTATGCGTGGGGCCTGATCAGCGCGCCGTTTGCTGAGCGTCAGGCTGATGCTTTGGCGAGCCTGAAGGCCTGGGGATTTTCGACAACGCCGCAGTCTCAGAAGGTGACAGGACCCGAGGGACTGCTGACCGCCTATGCCGCAATGGAAGCCCTGCGACCCAAGCTCGGCTTCGACATCGACGGCGTCGTTTACAAGGTCGACCGGCTAGATTGGCAGCAGCGGCTGGGCTTTGTGACGCGAACGCCGAGATGGGCCGTGGCGCGCAAGTTCCCAGCGGAGCAGGCGCGTACAGTGCTGGAGGCCATCGACCTGCAAGTGGGTCGAACCGGCGCGGTAACCCCGGTGGCGCGACTACGCCCGGTGACAGTGGGCGGCGTGGTGGTGGTCAATGCGACCCTGCACAATGCCGACGAGATTGCACGTAAGGATCTGCGGGTCGGCGATACTGTGATTATCCAGCGAGCTGGCGACGTGATCCCCCAAATCGTTAGCGTTGTTGAGGATGAGCTGCGGGGCCTACAGCCATTTGTCTTTCCCACCCACTGCCCCTGTCCGCTGCACACACCTTTGGCTCGGGAGACGACAATCTCGGGGGCTGAGACCGTTGTGCGGCGCTGCACAGGGGAGTTTGCCTGTCCGTTTCAGCGTATTGAACATCTGCGCCACTTCGTCTCGCGCCGCGCCTATGACATCGAGGGCCTCGGCGAGAAGCAACTTGCCGCCTTCTATGAGCGCGGGTGGATTACTGAGCCTGCGGATATTTTCCGACTAGCGCGCGACGAGACGAAGCTCTCAGAGCTACGGGAAACCGACGGCTACGGGGACCTCAGCGTCACCAATCTGGTGGCTGGGATAAATGCACGACGAACGATTTCGTTGGAGCGGTTCATCTTTGGGCTGGGTGTGCGCCACATCGGCGAGACGACGGCCATGGTAATGGCTAGGGGATATGGCAGTGCGACTGCGCTGCTGGCAGCTATGGACTTCGTCGCGGCGCGCGACCCGGAGGCGATGGCCGAACTCGACGCGTTGGATCAGATCGGCGGTGCGGTGATTGAGGCGGCAGCCGCCTATTTCGCCGAGGACCACAATCGCCGTATCGTCGAGGCGCTGGTGGCTGAGCTAACGATCCTAGACGCCGAGCAGCCCAAAAACGATACGGCCGTCGCCGGGAAGACCGTGGTCTTTACGGGAGCTCTGGAACGGATGACCCGCGATGAGGCCAAGGCGCAGGCTGAGGGACTGGGAGCTAAGGTGTCTGGCTCAGTCTCAAAGAAGACCGATCTGGTGGTGGCGGGACCGGGGGCCGGGAGCAAGCTCAAGACCGCTAACGAGCTGGGAATTCAAGTCATGACAGAGGGCGAGTGGCTAGCAATGGTTGGCGCGTAGACATCTAGAGCTTTACTATAAAGAGTGACGAGCTTGACAACAATTTCAAGTTGACGATTTTCAATATAGGCTAAACTATCTCTCTCCTGAGCCCGGCTGAATGTCATGCGCCTGGCGTCATGAGGGGAACGCCATGCAAGTGCCTGCCCACGGAACTCGAACCGTCTCGGAAGCCGATTTTGGCCGCATGAAGTTGTTGGATGAGTTGGCCGCCGCCGCGCCCTCCAACCACGACCTTGAACTCTTGGCGGCAGAGATGATCAGCCCGCTTGCTGACACAGCTAAGGATGGGGAAGACGACGAGGAGAACCCCTATATCCCGGCTGGCTACACCTATTTCGGACAGTTCGTGGATCATGACCTAACCTTTGATACCCATTCCGTGTTCGATGATCCGACCAGCTTCGAGCGCGCCTCAAACATGCGCACGCCACGATTTGATCTCGATAATGTCTATGGTCGCGGGCCGGATGATCAGCCCTATCTTTTTCAAGACAGCTTTGACGGCACGCTGCTTCTGGGTGAAGCCTTGGACAATGGCGTGAAGGACGTGCAGCGAAATGCTGAGGGCCGCGCGATCATTGGCGATCCCCGCAACGATGAGAATTCTGTCGTTGTGCAACTACAGTCCGCATTTATCCGCTTCCATAACAAGATGGTTGGTCGCGCTGTTGCTGGTATCGGAACGCCAAAGCTGTCGGGTCGAGCAGCCTATTTGTGGGCCCAGACCCAAACGCGACATCACTATCAGCGTATCGTTCTTGACGACTATATGCCTCGGATCATGGATCCCGCCGCGAGTACGGTGAGCGCGATTTTCTCATCTTTGTCGACGGGCCATCGCCCAACTTTGAAGCTCTATGACCTGGATCACCCGCCTTATATGCCGGTGGAGTTTTCGGTGGCTGCTTACCGCTTTGGCCACTCCATGATCCGACCAGGATACCGGATGTCTGCCAAGCCCGGTGACGTTGCGCAAAGTGGACCGGACAATGTGCGGCTGTTCAAGATCTTCGATGGAGAGACCGGTGGCCTGCGTGGTTTTCAGCGCCTGAACAAGGGCAAGGGAATCGATTGGAGCCTGTTTTTCGCCAAGGGTCTGGCCGCAGGTACGCCGCTGGGAGCCGCTGGCGCGGTGGCCAATAATGCCAAGGGCGTTCGCCGCACCCAGTATGCCTATAAGATCGATACGATGGTCGTGGCTCCGATTGGGACGCTCCCGCATGCGGTGGCCTTCAATCCCTCGTCACTGGCGCTACGCAACATGATGCGGGGCCGAGACTTCGGCCTGCCTTCGGGCCAGGATGCCGCCCGGCGGATCGGTGCACCGGTGATCGCCGACGATAAGCTGAGCGTTCGGGTCAACAATGACTTTGCAAACCGCAAGACCATCAAGGCGATCAGCCCGCACTTCGCGGGCAACGCGCCCCTGTGGTTCTACATTTTGGCAGAGGCTGAGCAGCCAGTTATCGCGGGGGTGGCGGCTGGGAAGTCGCCGTTGGAATTAGGGACCCGCCTTGGGCCGCTGGGTGGGGCAATTGTCCTAGAGACGGTGGTGGGCCTGATGCTTAGTGACCCAGAGTCGGTCCTGAACCCGCGTGCTACCTGGCGTTCGATCAACGGCAAGCCGACGTTTAGCATGGAAGAACTGTTCGCTGAGATCGGTACGCCGCTGGTTTAAGGATCAGCCCGCAATAGCCGTCACGATCCATGTCGCTGAAGGCAATTTCACGCCGTCTGGTCCATTGTGAGCCGCAAGGACAGCGCGAACAGCGTCGACAACCGTGTCACGCCTTTCCGGATACTCGCGCAACAGTGCCCCCAATGGGCCGATTTTTAGGGTGACCGTGAGAGTTTGTTCCAAGTCCCCACCTCCGATCATCTGATCATGCGGGGCAAACTCGATGGCATCGAAGCCTGCACTGCTCAGGATACGCCGAACATGTTCGGGGTCGGCAAACGCAAACGGACCCTGAGTGCTGGATGGGGCGGGGGGCAATGGTGGCAATAGCGCGGTCGCCGTAGCCATGGGCAGGGTCATGAAGACGTTCTCTGCAGGCGTTCGCCAACAAATGAAGCTTAGACGCCCGCCAGTTTTGAGTGCGCCGTGGATGTTCCTAAAGGCCGCGACGGGGTCGGCGAAGAACATCACACCGAAACGGGAGAATGCTGCGTCGAACTTGTGAGCCTCAAAGTCATAGGTTTGGGCATCGGCCTCCCGGAAACTTGCGCCGGAGCTTAGATTTCGGGCTTCAGCGACGTCGAGCAGGGTGCGCGAAATGTCGACCCCGAGAACCAATCCAGCCTCTCCGGTCGCCCCAGCCAATTGGTGGGTGGTTTGGCCTGTGCCACAGCCGATGTCGAGGATATGCTCGCCTGATCGAGGGGCTAGGGCCGACATGGCAGCTTGACCCAGTGGCTCCAGTTGCTGGTCGAGCCGATCTTGCAGTGCTGCCCAGGTCTCGCCGGCTCCTGTGTTCCAGTACTTGGCTTGGTCGGCGTTTGAGGTGTCGGTCATAGTGACTCCTAAAGCGGTGCGCAAACGGTGGTCAGCCATGCCCGAATATGGGGTTCGACGCGCGAGCCAACCTTAGCCAAGACTTCGGCGTGATAAGCGTCCATGTGGGCGCGTTCCGCCGGGCTCAACATCTCGACCACAATGAGCCGCCGGTCGATGGGGGCCAGGGTGAGCGCCTGGAAGCCGAGCATGGACCGTTCCCCTCCTGCTATGGGTGCAGGCTCGGTCACATATTGCAGGTTCTCGATGCGAATGCCGTATTCGCCTTCTTTGTAGAAGCCAGGTTCGTTGGAGACGATCATGCCGGGGCGGAGGGCGACGTTGTTGGGGGCCTTGGAGATGCGGTGCGGGCCCTCATGGACGCCGAGATAGACGCCGACGCCGTGGCCGGTGCCGTGATCATAGTCGAGACCCCGCGACCAGAGCGGCAGGCGGGCCAGGGCATCTAGGGCCGACCCCGTGGTTCCCGATGGGAAGCGCACGGCGGCCAGGGCCAGATGACCTTGTAGGACGAGGGTAAAGCGCTCGCGCATCTCCTGGCTGGGTTCGCCCATGGCGACGGTGCGGGTGACGTCCGTGGTGCCGTCGAGATATTGACCGCCGGAGTCGACCAACAGCAGGGAGCCTGGGGTGGTGCGTTTGTTAAGGCGTTCGGTGGGCCGGTAATGGGGCAAGGCACCGTTGGAGAGGGCGCCGGCGATGGTGTCGAAGGAAAGGTCTTTCATGGCCCCGCCCTCTTCACGGAAGGCTTCGAGCTTGGTGACTACCTCGATCTCGTCAGGGAAACTGGTTTGAGCTTCAGTTGCCAACCAATGCAGGAATTTGGCCAG
>JANLPX010000113.1:0-7288 GCA_031367485.1 Alphaproteobacteria bacterium
ATCGCCATCGTGACCGGCGCTGGTTCTGGAATTGGCCGCGCTTCTTCCCTAGCCCTCGCATCAGCAGGCTATGCTGTCGTCCTGGCCGGACGGCGTGAAGTAGAGTTGCAGGCCACGGCGGATGCCGCCCACGACCCCAGCCGTATGCTAGTTGTTCCTACCGATGTGGCGGACGAAGCTTCCGTCTTCAACCTGTTCGCCAAAACCCAAGATCGGTTTGGTCGTCTGGACCTGTTGTTCAACAATGCCGGGACCGGTGCGCCGCCAGTGCCCATGGAGGATCTGAGCCTAGAGGCCTGGCGGCGGGTGGTAGATGTGAACCTGACAGGCGCTTTCCTCTGCACCCAAGGGGCCATTCGGACGATGAAGAGCCAGCAGCCGATGGGCGGTCGGATTATCAATAATGGCTCGATCTCGGCCCATAGCCCTCGGCCTCGCTCGGTGGCCTATACCGCGACTAAGCACGCAATCACCGGCTTGACCAAATCAACCGCCCTGGATGGGCGCGCCTATGACATTGCCTGTGGCCAAATCGACATCGGCAACGCGGCCACGGAAATGACCGCGCGCATGGTCAAGGGCGTCCCCCAGGCCGATGGGTCCATGGCGGTTGAACCGGTGATGGATGTGCAAGCCGTTGCCGACGCGGTGGTATTCATGGCTGGCCTGCCGCTCAGCGCCAATGTGCAGTTCATGACGGTGATGGCCACCAAGATGCCGTTCATTGGGCGGGGCTAAAAGCCCAGAGCCAGACCCTCGACGCGGGGATCCGACCCACCCACCATGACGCCAGTTGCAGGATTGCGGGCAATGGCCTGGGCCGCACCGCTGCCGCCCCATGAGCCGGTCCGGTGCGTGCGATGACCAAGGGCCTCTAAGTCAGAGATTACGGCCTCACTGAGCCGTGTCTCGACCCGCAACTCGTAGGGATTGGGTAGGTCATGCGGGTCAGTGCCCGGCCAAACGGTCCAGCGCGGAGCTTCAACGGCCGCCTGCACATCGAGGCCTCCGTCGATCAGGCCGCTCAGCACCTGCAAATTCCATTGCGGCTGGCCATCGCCGCCGGGGGTGCCGCCGGTCAGTATGGGAATGCCTTGAGGATCGGCCACCATGTAGCAGTTGAGGGTGTGGATGGTCTTCCTGCCCGGCGCGTAGAGGTTGGGATGACCGTCCTGGAGGGAAAAGCCACGTCCGACGCGGTTATTGAGCAGGACCCCGGTATCCCCCGCTACGATCCCGCTGCCGAAGGCTGACGAGACGGACTGGATCAGCGAGACCATCAGCCCCTGGCCATCGACCACGCAGAGATAGGTCGTGTCGCCGTCGCTCAATCCGCCAGCCAGCACCTCCTCTTGAGCATGGCTGGGGTCCAGTGCCGCGAACCGCTTTGCAGCCCACGGCTTGGAGATCAGTGTCGCAATGGGGGTTGGGCCTATGTTGGGATCCCGCGCAAAGGCCAGCCTGTCGGCATAGGCAAGCTTCAGGGCCTCGGCCATGTAATGGATTGCGGTGGCATCCTGCTTGGCCAAACGCTCGGAGGCGACGTTCTCCAGGATGTTCAGCGCCTCCAGCAGGATCAGGCCCTGGGAAGGCAAACCGGTCTGCATGACGCTAAAACCGCGATAGGTAGTGGAGATCGGTGCGGTGACCTCGGTTTGGTGACCGGCGAAGTCTTGCAACGTCATGGCTCCGCCCGCTTGCGCAAGCGCGCTGATGATCCGGCGTGCCAGTTCCCCCTGATAGAAGTCGGCCGCGCCAGCAGAAGCTAGCCGCCTCATGGTTTGGGCTAAGCTCGGCTGCCGAAGAACCGCACCCACCGTCGGAACAACGCCACCGGGCAGAAACACCGCGGCAGAATCCTTGTGTCGCGCAAGGTCGGCCGCAGAACCAGCAATCATCGCAGCCCCGAGCGCGGTCAGCGGATAACCTTCCTCGGCATAGCCTATTGCCGCGTCAGCCAGCTCAGCGAAGGACCGCGTCCCCAGTTTACTAAGCAGTGTGTCATAGGCATCGACCATGCCGGGCACAGAGACTGAGAGCGGGCCCCGCAGTGACATCTTGATGCCCGAGGGTGTGGACACGCCCGCACGCCGCATATCCTCTAGGCTGGCGCCAAGCGGGGCATTGCCGCTTCCCAGAATGGCGACAGGCGGGCCGTCAGGGCCATGGACGATGGCAAACAGATCACCGCCAAGCCCACACATCTCAGGCATCACCACGGCGGCGGTCAGCCCCGCAGCCACCGCCGCGTCTACGGCATTGCCGCCCTGCCGCAAGACCTCCAGCCCGCTGGCCACCACCAAGGGATGGGCCGCCGCTACCATGCCCTTGCGTCCCATAACCGGACTGGCGGCACGCCGGGGCCAAGCCTCAGCCGCGATAGGATCAGGAAAGCCGAGCATGGAAGGTCTCACAAAAGCGGGGTCCGACAGGCAGTTTGCACCTTTCTACCGCGGAGTGGACTCACCAACTGCGCCCTGGATCGCAGACCAGACACGCAGCGCCTGGGCAGTCTCGGCCACATCATGCACGCGAACGCCCGCCACCCCCGCGGCGGCTCCGGCCAGAACGCAGGCGAGTGACCCCGCAAGCCGATGGTCTGATGATGACGCGGAGGGATCAAGGCGCGCGATAAAGCTCTTACGACTGGCCCCCAGCAGTACCGGAAAACCCAGCGCAACGATGTGTTCAAGGCCTGCCAGCAGGGATAAATTGTGCGCGAGCGTCTTACCAAACCCGATGCCCGGATCGAGCCAGATGCGGTCGGGGGCAACACCAGCGGCAATGGCTGTATCGGCGCGTGATCGCAGGAATGCCGCGACCTCGGTCACCACATCATCATAGGTGGGCGCGGTCTGCATGGTTTGTGGGTCACCCTGCATGTGCATCAATACCACGTGACAACCGAGTTCAGCTGCAACCCGGGGCGCATCGGCTGATCCCCGCAGGGCCGTTACGTCGTTCCAGATCGTGGCACCGGCCTGGATGGAAGCGCGCGCCACTTCAGGCTTCATCGTATCGACCGAGATGAGGACATCTTCCTGATCGCTCAAAGCCTGGATAAGAGGCACGACGCGACTGATCTCAATGTCGACCGGCACGGGCAAGGCACCAGGGCGCGTTGACTCGCCACCAATATCCAAGATCTGAGCACCCGCAGCGATCATCGCCCGGGCGTGACGCCGCGCAGCCGCAAGTCCGTCGAACCGACCGCCGTCCGAAAAACTATCCGGCGTCACGTTCAGCACGCCCATGATCAGGGGTGTCTGAACGGTCGCGATCACGCCTAGGCTGGCTCAGCGGCAGCAGTCGGCGAGAGCGGTACAGATACCGCCGCCACCGGTGGGGCCGCGGCTTCCGGGTCTTCGCGATTGGGCGGAATACCTTTCAGCACATTGATGATCTCGTCGCCGCTCAGCGTCTCGAATTCGAGCAAGGCCTTGGCCAAGGTGTGCAAATCCTCGAGCTTCTCGGTCAAGATGCGCCGCGCCTCATCAAAGCCACCTTGGACCAACCGCTTGACCTCTTCGTCGATCAATCGGGCAGTATCTTCGGAAACGTTTTGGGTGCGCGCTACGGAGTGACCTAAGAACACTTCGTCCTGGTTCTCGCCGTAAGACACCACGCCAAGCTTCTCGGAAAAGCCCCACTTTGTGACCATGGCGCGCGCGAGGCGTGAGGCTTGATCGATGTCCGAAGAAGCTCCCGAAGTGATCTTATCCTTACCGAAGATGATCTCTTCAGCCATACGACCGCCCATCAGAATGGTGAGGCGCGAGGTCATCTGTTCGAAGGACATGCTAAGCTGATCGCGCTCAGGCAACTGCATAACCATGCCGAGCGCACGACCGCGCGGAATGATCGTGGCCTTGTGCACGGGGTCAGTCGCTGGAACGTTTAGGGCCAGCAAGGCATGTCCACCTTCGTGATAGGCCGTCAGCCGCTTTTCTTCGTCGGTCATGGCCATGGATTTGCGCTCAGCGCCCATCATCACGCGGTCCTTGGCATCTTCGAAGTCGCGCTGCAGAACCATGCGACGGTTCTTGCGCGCCGCCATCAGCGCCGCTTCATTGACCAGATTGGCCAGGTCCGCACCCGAGAAGCCCGGCGTGCCGCGCGCCACCGTGCGCACGTCTACATCGGCAGCCAGCGGCACATTCTTCATGTGGACACGAAGGATGCGTTCGCGCCCACCGATATCGGGATTTCCGACCACGACTTGGCGGTCAAACCGGCCCGGGCGCAGCAAGGCTGGGTCCAAAACATCGGGGCGGTTTGTGGAGGCGATCACGATAATGGATTCAGATGGATCAAAGCCGTCCATTTCGACTAGTAACTGGTTCAGCGTCTGCTCGCGCTCATCATTGCCACCGCCAAGGCCTGCGCCACGATGGCGACCGACCGCGTCGATTTCATCGATGAAGATGATGCAGGGGCTGTTCTTCTTGGCCTGCTCGAACATGTCGCGCACCCGGCTCGCGCCGACGCCGACGAACATTTCGACGAAGTCAGAGCCGGATATGTAGAAAAATGGCACACCGGCTTCACCGGCCACAGCGCGACCCAGCAAGGTTTTGCCGGTGCCTGGAGGGCCGACCATCAAGGCACCCTTGGGTATCTTGCCGCCCAAGCGTTGGAACTTCTGTGGGTCTTTCAGGAAGTCGACGATTTCGGCCAATTCGTCCTTGGCTTCGTCGACCCCGGCTACATCATCAAATGTGACGCGGTTCTTGTTTTCCGTAAGCATCTTGGCCTTAGACTTGCCAAAGCCCATCGCGCCCCGCGCCCCGCCCTGCATCTGGCGCATGAAGAAAATCCACACACCGACGAGCAAAAGAATCGGCAGCAGTTGCACCAAAACGCCCTGCCAGGTCATCCCACCCGGGGCCTTGACCTTGATGTCCGCAGCCTGACTTTCGAGGCGTTTGACCAGATCATCCTGATTATTGGGGGTCGTGGCGGCAAAGATCTTGCCACCCTGATCCTTGACCTCGATGTGAGATCCGTTGATTTCGGCGCTCTTCACCGCGCCAGCATTCACTTTGCCAAGCAACTGGGAATAGCTGATTTCGTTGATATTGGTGGTCTTAGCGCCGCCGGTCATAAAGCTATAAAGCCCAATGAGCGCGACGACGATAACGCCCCAGATGGCAAGATTGCGCAGGTTCATATTGGTTCAAACCGCCTTAGATTGTTCCGTTGTTCACCCCATAGATGGGCGACCGGGGTGTCACTAGCAAGGCGCATGCCTCAGGTTGGGACAACACACCAAAAGCATGAATAAAACAGCAAAAAGGCCGCACGTTGACCGCACGGCCTCAAGAATTTTGCGTCGCTAACCGGTCAGCGCGTGATGACGGGCTTCTTCGGGGCCGGGATCAAGCCTTCGCGCTGAGCGCGCTTGCGGGCGAGTTTACGGGCGCGACGAACAGCTTCAGCCTTTTGACGGGCCCGCTTTTCGCTGGGCTTTTCATAATGCACGTGCCGCTTCATTTCGCGGAACGAGCCCTCACGCTGCATCTTCTTCTTCAGCGCCTTAAGAGCCTGATCGACGTTGTTGTCGCGGACGAAAATCTGAACCAGAGTTATCTCTCCTGTCACCCGTTACCGAACGTATTTGCCTTTAGGGGGCAACGGCGAACGGACAATATCCATTTTACCCAGAGCCAAGGCTGCCGGGTTGAGCGCGGCGGGATAGCAGAAGGGATTGCCGATGTCCACGGCGGACAGGCGGCTTTGTCTGTTCTATAGAGTCTTCATGGCGCAGGCGACACAGATTCAGACCGATTGGGCGAGCCAAACCGAGCAAGACCTGCTCGATCAGGCGATTCAACTTGCACCGAGCCGGGGCTGGACCTGGCCGATGGTCTATGCGGCAGGCAAGGCTTGCGGTCTGACCAAGGCCGAAACCGGGCTGCTCGTTCCCCACGGACCCGCCGATCTGGCCGCTCTGTTATCGCGTCGCCACGACGCCCAAGCTCTCGCGGCTCTACCCAATCCCTCGAACCTGAAGATCCGGGAGCGTATTCGAGAGGCCATGACCGCGCGCCTCGCTGCTGCGGCTGCCGATGGCCCCGCCCTGCGGCGCTGGGCCGGTTGGCTAGCTTTGCCGCTCAACACGCCCCTGGCTCTGCGACTTGTTTGGGAAAGCGCAGACGGTCTCTGGCGTTGGGCTGGCGATACCGCCACCGACGAGAACCACTATTCCAAGCGCGCCATCCTTGCCGGGATCCTGATCTCGTCCATGGCAATTCAAATGCAATCGGGGCCTGGTGCAGCCCTCAAGTTCGTTGATGCCCGCATTGAGAACGTCATGGCCTTCGAAAAATGGAAGGCCGGGATCAAGCCTAGCGACTTAGTCCGAGATGTCGCTCAGGCGTTGGGGAAGATGCGCTACCGCTGAGGGCTTTCCTTTCGCTGCGTCAGTAGCTGATAGTCCCGCTGAAACCCTGGGGAGCCCACCATGACCGCCTTCACCACGCCCTGGACCTGCTTCAACGTCACCTTGGACGGCGGCGTCGCACATATTCAGCTCAAGCGCCCCGAGGCAATGAACTCGATGGTCCGCGAGTTTTGGAATGAACTGCCAGCCATCGTCCACGACATTGACGACAATGCCCGCGCCCGGGCTATCGTCATTTCTTCGACCGGCAAACACTTCTCCGCCGGCATGGACTTGGCGGTGTTCGGCGGCGGTGGCTCGACCTCGCAGAACCAGAACACCGACCGGCATCTGAATGCCGAACAACAGCGGCACCACATTCTGTGGCTGCAGAAATGCTTCGGCTGCTTGGATGACGCCCGAATTCCGGTGATCGCCGCGATCCAAGGGGGCTGCATCGGCGGCGCTGTGGATATGACTAGCGCCTGCGACATTCGCTATGCCACCGCTGATGCCTTCTTCTGCATCCAGGAGATCAATATCGGCATGACCGCCGATGTCGGCACCTTCCCACGCCTTTGCAAGATCATCCCCGAGGGGTGGGTGCGCGAGTTAGCCTATACTGGCCGCCGGATGCCCGCGCTGAAAGCCAAGGAGATCGGTTGGGTCAATGAAGTGCTCTCGACCCATGAGGAGTGCGTTGCCCACGCCCTGGCCACCGCCCACGAGATCGCCTCAAAGGCCCCGCTGGCGGTCACCGGGTCTAAGGTGATGATCAACTATGCCCGCGATCACACCATCGCCGACGGCCTAGACTACATCGCCGTCTGGCAGACTGCGATGTTCTCCGGCGCGCATATGGGCGAAGCCTTCAAAGCCAAGCAGGAAAAGCGCGGGCCGGTGTTC
>JANLPX010000159.1:0-4188 GCA_031367485.1 Alphaproteobacteria bacterium
GGTGGTGCTGCGCAGCCAGATGCAGGCCATCTATTCCAGCGAGAATATCGGCCACTTCGGACTGAACTTGGCCAAGTATGCCCACTTCACCTCGCCGATCCGCCGCTATGCCGACCTGATCGTCCATCGCGGACTGATCCGCGCTCTTGGTCTCGGCGACGACGGCATCACTGATCGCGACATCGCCCAACTGAAAGACACTGCCGAACAAATCACCTTCGCCGAACGCCGCGCCATGGCCGCCGAGCGCGACGCTACCGACCGCTATGTCGCGGCCTTCCTGGCCGACCGGGTGGGGGCGACCTTCCCGGGCAGGATCACGGGGGTCACGCGGTTCGGGCTGTTTGTCCGGCTCGAGGAAACCGGTGCCGACGGCCTCGTGCCGGTCTCCAAACTGGGCAACGAATTCTTCGTCCACGATGACCGCCAGCATGCCCTGATCGGCGACCGCACCGGGGCCCGCTGGACGCTAGGCATGACCGTTGAGGTCAAGTTGGTGGAGGCAACACCGATCACTGGCGGCCTGCTCTTCGAAATGCTCAGCGAACCCGCAAAGGCCGATCCCAACGCGCCAAAGCCTCGGCTTGGTGTGCGACGAAAGCCGGGGTTCATGGATAGCCGCAAGAAGGGCGGACCTCCGAAGGGTGTACGTACCGGTAAGCGACGCTGATCAGACGCTGTAACGCGTCCGACAATTGCGATGGTAGCTAACCCGGACTTAGACTAGCCTCACATTCAGTAACGAGGAGACCTGTCGGATATGCTGAAACCGGGTCCTTGGGAGCCGATAGACCAGCCCACCCTCAGGCCTCGGATATCAGCCCGACGCTGGCTGGCCTGGATCTTCTTGGTGACGGCCGTGCTTGCCGGCTTGTGGTCACTCTCAAGAGCCTTCCCGGGTTCGGTGAGCTCGACCGAGGACTGGATGTGGCTGGTTCGCGGATTGATTCTGATCGTGTTCCTCTCTGCTGCCATCCTCACACCCCGTCGCATAATGTGGGCACAGGGCGCGCGTCACGCGGCGATATGGGTCGGAATTGTGGGTGTGCTGGTCATTGGCGTGACCTATCGCCCAGAACTGGGGGGAATTGCGCGTCGGGTGCGCATGACCATGGCGCCTTCGTATCCCGTCGCCACTAGCCCCCATGAA
The DNA here is from genome assembly GCA_031367485.1 of Alphaproteobacteria bacterium. Classification (GTDB taxonomy): domain Bacteria; phylum Pseudomonadota; class Alphaproteobacteria; order Caulobacterales; family Caulobacteraceae; genus Phenylobacterium. Next base: position 1,151 of record JANLPX010000159.1, read on the forward strand.
CTTGTGGTATCGCAGGGAGGCGACGGCAGCTTCCTGGTCATGGGCAAGGTCAACAACCAGTTGGTCCGCTTCGTAGTCGATACGGGTGCCAGCGAGACGGTACTTAGCCCGGCGGACGCCAAGCGCATTGGCATCGACGCGGAAGCATTGCGATTTGACCAGCTGTCGGAGACGGCCAATGGCACCGGATATGGGGCAGCCTATGTTGCAGACAAGCTATCGGTTGGTTCCATCGCCTTCGACGACATGCCGATTATGATCAACCGAGCACCGATGTCGAACTCCCTCCTCGGCATGACTTTCCTACGGCGACTGGAGTCTTTCCAGGTCAAGGGCGATAGGCTCTATTTGAGATCACACCCGTGAGCGAACCACCTATGAAAATCCAACTGCAAGCCGAAGCCAATCATAACGGCGACCCGACCCGGGCCTCGCAGGGGTTTGGTCGGGTCAGCCATGATCCGGTTCGCCACTTCGACCCTGTCGCGGAGATCGAAGAGGCCTGCGCCCATTTCGAAACACACGGCTTTTTGGTTTTGGCGCGAGCCCTAGACTCCGGCGAGATCGCTTTCCTCAACGCCTTTTTCGACCGCACCCAGGCTGATCGCCCCCTGGCCTGGGGGCTGACTGAGAAACGCAAACCGCACCACCGCAATCAGGGCCTGATCTATTCCCAGCCCCTACTCGATCACCCTGAGTTGGACCCCTTCACCCGCCACCATCGGTCCTATCCCCTCGTCGCGAAATTGATGGGCGGTGAAGACAAGGTCCGGTTCTCTGAATTCAACTTCCGCGAAACGCCAGAGGGCGCGGGGCCAGGCTCCATGGCTTTCCACCACGACGCGGTTGTGGCCGACAGGTTGATCCGAAAGCCCTACAATCCGTGCGATTGGCTGTGCGCGATCCATTATCTCAGCGATGTGGCACCGGGCACGCCGGCCTTCTGTGTCGTGCCCGACAGCCGTGTCTATGAAACTCTGGGCGAAGCCTTCGAAGGTTTGGGGGACGCCTACCGCGAAGTGCCGCTCTACGGCCCCGCCGGCACCTGCGTGCTCTATGACACGGCCACTTTCCATGCCCGGTTGGACGGCGACGGCGAGCAAATGCGTCGCACCTGGCATCAGTATTATAGCCGCGGCGGCTGGCTGCGAAGCGCACTGCCGACCACCGACCGATATGTGCGCGCGCCGACGCCAGTGCTCACCGACTGGAATCTGTTCCCGGAGCGCCTGGCTCTCAGTCCCGACCCCAAGGAGCGCCTATTCTTCTCCCACTGGAACACGGCCATGGGTGAATGGGTGGCCAGCGGCTTTGATCCCGAAGTCCGCAAGGCCATGCCCCGCGGGGAGATGTGAGAGGAAGCCTACGAAAACGGGTTCATCAACCGCACCCCGGTTCCGGCGAAGTCGGCGGTGTTGCGGGTTACGACGGTGAGGTCATTGACCAGGGCAATGGCGGCGATCTGCTTATCAAGTTCGTGTTCAGGACGGGGCACCCTTAGTCGCCCCCAGATTTGAGCAGCATCAGCATCTAGGCCCAGCAGGTTGGATCCGGACCGCTCAAGCACTTCGTCCAACCACCGTTCGAGCCGCTCCGCCTGCGCGAAATCACCTTTGTGGCGGACCAGTTCGACACCTCGACGGAGTTCACCTAGCGTGACCACGGAAAGGTAGAGGCGCTGCCCCGCCCCAATCGCACGACGGTAGAAATCGATAACCCCTCTATTCGCCCTGGCGCCCTTGCGGGCCTCGCTGACGACATTGGTGTCAATCAAATACACGCGGCGGCTCGCTATGCGACTGAACCCGCTCAAAGTCGGAGTCATCGCCAACGTCGGGCATGGCCAGAACAAGTTCAGCAAAACTCCTCCGCCTCGGCCCAATGAGCACGTCAGCCAAGATTGCGCGATGCTCGGCCTCGGCGCTTCGCCCAGCTGCCCCAGCGCGCACCTTCAAAGCCCGCACCAGGGTTTCATCGACACCGCGTACGATTAGGTCAGGCATGGGTGATCTCCAATTGACTAGATATCAATGATATCACTCCCCACAATTCTAAGCAATCACCCGAGTTTCGTGATCAAGGGTGCGATCCCGCGCCACCAATCACTTCCGGTGAGGAACGGCGTTACCAGATGTATCGGTATGAGCACCGCGCACAGACACAGTGTCGCCGGGTGAACACGCCCAAGCACACGCCGGTCATGAAGGACGAGCGCGATCAGAAAGAGGTCGGCCGTGAGATTGGGTGCCCAGTCGGTAAAAGGCGGCGCAGCCGGAACCGTGATGAACCAGGCATTTAAGAACCATCTGGAAATCGCAGGGCCGACCAGGGCAACAGCGGCACCAAACGTAAATCGTCGATGCCAATCAAGATGACGGGTGACTGAGGCAATGGCCGCGATCATCAGCACCGCAAAGCTGGTGATATCGATGACGTTGTACAGCGTGTTGTCAAAGGGATGCGGGTTGCCCGCAGCCGTACGCCGTTGGATGGCCTCAATCGCCAGAATGATCCCGAGTGGCACCATGAGCGCCGAAATCGCGATGCCGGCCAAACCCAGCTCGCGGTGGCGGGCTGTTCTGCCCGTCGCGACCAAATGGGTCTGCCATGCATAGAGTCCCATCCAGCCGAAGAAGAAGAGTCCATGGATGTGATAGATCGGCGGAAAATGGTCGGAGCCCGTGAGCACCGGCGCAAAATAGGTGTACGGAAAGGCGATGATGACCATTGCGAGCATGATCAACGCGCTGCGGGCGAAGAACTTCGACCGAACTTCCATATTGGTAGAGCCCCCAAAGAACGCGTCGAGCATGGACTGACGCCACTACCGGGGCGTTTCCCGATAGTGCGTCACACTCAACCGCTAGCCGATAATGCTCGCGATACCGAACTTAGAACCGATCGACCAGCTCCCTAATCCACGCGCGCCTGCGCATACCCGCTCAACACCTCGACCCCAGCTTGGTTCACGGTCTTCACGTCGAAGTCGACCAGCTTGACGCCGCCTTCCTCGGTGATCGCCTTGACCGTGGCGGTGG
>JANLPX010000180.1:0-13794 GCA_031367485.1 Alphaproteobacteria bacterium
CGTCCGCGTCGGATCATTGTTGGGCTCCAGGTGGGAGTTGGCTATCGGTCTTGCTTGCCGTGATAAACTCGCAGCACGATCACCGAGTGGTCAAGGACGCGATACCTGATGACATAGCCATCGCGCCCATAACGAACGACAAACTCTCGAAATCCTTCCCGCTTGGCCGGATGCCCACGTTCCGCAAACTCGTTCAGCGAAAGTAATGCGTCGGAGATCGCCATTGCAGCCTCGCTCGCGGCACGAGGGTTTCGCTCAGCCAGGAATGCCACAAGTTTGGCGACATCATTCCGCGCTGACCCGACAAGTCGAACCGAGCGGATCACCCGCTTTTGGCAGCCACGCGAGCCGCGACGGCGTCACGAAATTCCTGCATCACGACGACCGCGTCATAGGACTCCCCAGTCCGCTCGAACTCGGCGAACCTTAGATAGTCCTCTGCCCAATCATCTTGCAGGCCATAGGCAATTAGACCATTGGCTAGGTCCTCGACAGACCGCCCAGACGCGTCAGCCGCCGACTGCAGTCGAGCAGACAAATCTGCGCCTAAAGCAATGTTTAGCTCACCGTCAGCCATGACCACATGCTCACCCCAACGCCACCGCGCGTCAACTGTCGAGGAAGCTCCGCAGCTTGCGGCTTCGGCTTGGGTGTTTCAGCTTGCGCAGGGCCTTGGCTTCGATCTGGCGGATCCGCTCGCGGGTGACGCTGAACTGCTGACCGACTTCCTCCAATGTGTGGTCGGTGTTCATGCCGATGCCGAAACGCATGCGCAGCACACGCTCTTCGCGCGGGGTGAGTGAGGCCAGCACCCGAGTAGTGGTTTCGCGAAGATTGGATTGGATCGCCGCGTCAATGGGTAGGATCGCATTCTTGTCTTCGATGAAGTCGCCCAGATGGCTGTCTTCTTCATCGCCGATTGGCGTTTCTAGGCTGATCGGTTCCTTAGCAATCTTCAGAACCTTACGGACCTTCTCCAACGGCATGGCCAGCTTCTCGGCCAATTCCTCAGGGGTCGGCTCGCGACCAATCTCGTGCAGCATCTGGCGACTAGTACGCACGATTTTGTTGATCGTCTCGATCATGTGCACCGGAATACGGATCGTGCGCGCTTGGTCGGCGATAGACCGGGTGATCGCCTGACGGATCCACCAGGTGGCATAGGTCGAGAACTTATAGCCGCGGCGATATTCGAACTTATCGACCGCCTTCATCAGGCCGATATTGCCTTCCTGAATGAGATCAAGGAACTGCAGGCCTCGGTTGGTATATTTCTTGGCGATGGAAATCACCAAACGCAGATTGGCCTCGACCATTTCCTTCTTGGCCTGACGGGCTTCGCGCTCGCCCTTTTGAACCGTGTGAACGATCCGGCGATAGTCATCGATGGGCACGCCGGTTTCAGTCGCCAAGGCGGCGATCTCATGGCGGATGTCGCCAATTTGGCCTGCATCATTGGAAGCAAATTTCGTCCAGCGAACACCCAGTGTTTTGACTTGGTCGCTCCAGCTGGGATTAAGCTCTGAACCGAAATACGCCTTCAGAAACTCACCGCGGCTGATGCCGTAGCTATCAGCCAGTCGCAGCAACCGGCCTTCCAGGCCCATAAGCCGCTTGTTGATCGCATAGAGTTGCTCAACCAACGCTTCGATACGGTTGTTATTTAGCTTCAGCGTCTTCAGGTGCTGAACGATGGCCAAGGATGAGTTCTCATAGGCTTTTCGATCAGCTTGGGCGAGATCCTCACCCTTCAGTCGCTGGGCAACCAACTTTTCCTGCAAAGCGCGGAAAGCATCAAACTCAGCGGCAATGGCATCCAAGATGACCATGACCCCTTCGCGCAATTCACCTTCCATTGCACTGATGGTGGGACCCGCACCGTCATCGAAGTCATCATCGTCATCGCTCTCGGATTTGGCGATGGCCTCGCCGTCCTCGTTGACCTCGGCCGAGACTTCCTCTTCTTCCGCTGGCGGCGGAGCCTCAGCGGCCAGTAGCTCTGCCGCCGCAGCGTTCATGCCGCCATAGGTCTGTTCAAGGTCAATGACTTCGCGAAGCAGAATTCGACCAGTCCCAAGCTCCTCGCGCCAGACCATGATCGCTTCGAAGGTCAGTGCACTCTCACACAACCCGCGGATCATAGCGTCGCGTCCGGCCTCGATGCGCTTGGCAATGGCGATTTCGCCTTCGCGCGACAACAGCTCCACCGAGCCCATTTCGCGCAGATACATCCGCACAGGATCGTCGGTGCGGTCGTAGGCAGCCTCTTTGGGTGTTTCGACGATCGCGGTCTCTTCGCGAACTGCGACCTCGCCGCCTTCGGCATCCTCTTCGGCTTCAACCACGTTGACGCCCATTTCCGACAGCATCGCGAGCGTGTCTTCGATGGCCTCAGAGGTCACTTCCTCGCTAGGCAAAACCTTATTGAGTTCGTCCATCGTGACATAGCCGCGAGCCTTAGCCTGCTTGATGAACTTCTTGACGCCAGCATCGGTCAGATCGAGCAGCGGGCCGTCACCACCAGTCGAGGTCTCGGGTGCTTCGGCTTCAGCGGTTGTCGTGCTCATCGTAATCTCCGGTGGCGGCGACAACCCCCATGCAAGGGTCGGGCCGCTGATGGTTAACGGCGGTCGAGTAGCTCGCGTTCCCGCGATGCTTCTCATTCGCCCTCAATATTCCAGTCTCTGATCGCGCGTTTCAGTGCGTCACGTTCGCCTTTCAAACGCTCGAGGGCTTCCATAGTTGAACGCGCGCCCAGGTTCCCCTTGGCGGCGACTATAGCCTCGTCGAGCGACACCAACCTCGAAAGGCGAGCGAAAGCTTGCGACCACTGCGACCTAGCGTCTTCGAGGGAGACATCCGATTTCAGGATGGGCGCGCTCGATGACGCAGCGGCCCGGTCGATGTCTGTCAGAAGGTTACTAAACCCGCACGCTGCCAGATGGCGTGTGAGAGTGGCCGTGTCAAGGTGTTCAGCGTCCAATCGCAGACGGATGATTTCCTTGACCAAATCGCGGAGCGCGTCTTCGCCGAAACCGTTGGCAGTCAGGCTGTCCTCAAGATGGTCCTCAAGAACGACCGGATCGGAGATCGCATACTGAGTTAGGGCAGCAGCAACCAGGTCGAGTGATTTCGACAATCGCCTAGCTGCACTTCGTCCCAGAGCTGTGGGTGCCGGATCAACCCAAGCCTTACCACGACCGCCGGACCCAAATCCCGCCCGGCCACTCCACTCCGATCGATCTTGCTGCAGAGCCTTTGGGTTCGACGCATCGAAGCGGCGCAGGAGGTCCTCGCGGTAAGCCTGCTGCAAGTCCTTGTCGGCGATCGCATTAGCAGCCTGCCGCAAGCGCGCCTTGAACCCGGCTCGACGTTCAGGGGTATCTAGGGGTTCGAGATCGTGCTCGCGCGTGAACAGCGCCTGCACAAACGGTACTGTTTCGGCGAGTTGAGCGCGCAAAGCCCCAGCCCCCTGTTCGCGCAGAGCCTCGTCGGGGTCTTTTCCGCCGCTAACCAAAGCAAACTGGAAACTCTTCCCCGGCTTCAACATCGGCAGCGCCCGGTCGATTGAACGCGCGGCAGCGGCAATTCCAGCCCGGTCACCGTCAAAACAAAGAGTTGGCTCGGGATGGTGACGCCATAACAACTCCATCTGTTCTTCCGTTAGCGCCGTGCCCATCGCCGCCACTGCAGCAAGCCCGGCCCGCTGGCAGGCGATAACGTCCATGTAGCCTTCGACAACCACCAAAGACGGCTTCTCGCTCGACGGTGCGGCGGCAATAATCTTCCGCGACTCAGCCAGGCCATAGAGCATGTGGCCCTTGTGGAAGAGACTAGTCTCTGGGCCGTTCAGGTATTTGGCTCGGGCCTTGGGATCCATGGCGCGTCCGCCAAACGAGACCACCCTGCCCCGCGCATCGCTGATCGGAAACATGATCCGATCTCGGAACCGGTCGTAGGGCGCGCTACCATCTTCGGGCGCAATCAATAGCCCCGACTCGATCAACTCATGAGGTCGCGCGCCCTTGGCAATGAGATAGTCTTTCAGGGCGGTTCGTCCGCTGGGCGAGAAGCCTAACCGGAACCGAGCCCACTCCGCTTCTGGCAGACCCCGACCTTCCAGATAGGTCCGCGCCTCGCGCCCCACAGGTCTGCGCAACTCGGCCTCGAACCAACTGGCCGCTAGCTCCAACCATTCGGAAAGACCCTGACGCACCTTCTCCTGTTCAGCAGCGCGGGGGTCGACCTCAGGCAGAGCCAGCCCCGCCTCACCGGCCAATTGCTCCACGGCTTCTGAGAAGGAAAGCCGCTGAGTCTCCTGGACGAAAGATATGATGTCGCCGCTCTTGTTCGCCGAAAAATCGAAAAACTGACCCTTGTCGTCATTCACATAGAAGGACGGCGTCTTCTCCTTGGTGAAGGGCGACAGACCCACATATTCCCGCCCACGCTTAGTCAGCTTCACCGTCCGCCCGATTACGTCAGAGGGGCGAAGGCGGGATTTGATCTCATCAATGAAGCGGTCGTCGAAGCGCACGCGGCAATGTTAAGCTCACATCGGGGCTCGGTCGACCAGAGTCAGCGGACTAAGTGTCCCAACTTATCAGGATTGCGCACCATATAGATGCCAGCGAGCTTGCCGATGGATCCAGGCTGGAACGCCACTGTCATCGGGCCATCTTCCCGATCTAGAATTATGCCGGGATATCCGTTGATCCGCACGGCGCGGAAACTTGGTGACCAAACCTCCGAGCCGCGCCACGCCAAGCCCTCTAATAGCCGAAATATATCCTCAACACCGACCATTGGGCGCAATGCGGCGTTACGTTTTCCGCCGCCATCGGTGATCAACACTGCGTCCTGCGTAAGCACAGCGGTCAATGCCGACATGTCGCCCTGCGCGACGGCGGCCATAAATGCCGTCGCCAGTCGGGTGGCTTCGTCCTGGCTCACGGTGAAGCGAGGACGCTTGTCCTGCACATGAGCTCGGGCACGACTAGCCAGTTGCCGCACCGTGCTTTCGCTGCGGCTCAAGGTTTGTGCGACCTCAGCATAGTCAGCGTCGAACACGTCGTGCAGCAGGAAGACCGCCCGTTCCAAGGGCGACAGCCGCTCCAACGCCAAGAGAAAGGCGACCGACACGTCCTCCGCACGCTCCAGCGGGTCCTCGGTTAGCTCTTCGATCAGCGGCTCGGGCAACCAGGGGCCGCGGTAAACCTCACGCCGCGACTTGGCTGATCGCATGCGATCAATGCACAGGCGGCTAGTCACGCGCACGAGCCACGCCTCGAGGTCTGCGACCCCTTCCCCACCCTTGTCCCAGCGCAGCCAGGCGTCCTGTACAACATCCTGCGCCTCGCTCACTGAGCCCAGCATTCGGTAGGCTAACCGCGTCAAGCGAGGTCGTTGGGCCTCGAAGGCCGCGATGCCGACAGTTGCGTCCATGGCAATCAGACTAAGCGACCAAGGCGAGATGAGCCACTGGCGTCGGATTACCTCCAACCGTGACACGCGAGCAGGCCTTGCCGTAACCCATGGCGTATTTCACGGTGGGATACATTCGACCCGTGGTGATGGCCAAACTCACCGCCAAGAGCCCCTTCTCACCCCAACGCCCGACAATTTCGTCTCGCAGGGGATCGGCGGTCGCCATATCTCGGGCCATTGAGGCCTGGGCAAACCGCCAGCCTAAGGCCGCGACTTCTCCCATTGCCTCTACATTCCCTGCCACGATGCCGCGCAGGATATCCGGGTCGAGCCCTCCGGCGGCGGCCATATCAACCGCAATCTGTGTGCAGGGTCCGCAGTCCTCTAACAGGGTCGCAGCAATCCCGGCGGCCGCCAGCAGAGCTGCGGGCGCGGCCTTGCGATCAACCAACTGGGTCAACATGCCAAATTTCATGAAGCAGCCGGGACTAATGCGAAGCATGTCGCGCATATAGCTGGCGTCATAACCAAACTGGCGTTCCATCCTGTCGATCTGTCGGCTGAGCAGAGCTCGCAACATGGTCAGGTTCCTAATTTCGGGCGGTTTGAAACGACAAGCCAAACGCTCGCCAAGGCCGGCAGATAGACACCGGGGAAGTCACGCAACGTATCGGCCAAACCGCTAGCTGAGCAGGTGGCATCGAAAACATGGATGCTGGCGTGCAATGTGAGAAAGAGGGCCGATCCAACCAACGAAGGCCAGGCGGCAACCGGTGCCCTCGCAAACCAGACAAGCCCGCCTGCTGTCACGATATAAGCCATGCCGATGTCGCGCACAAAATGCGGGTTGAACGCGCCCGTCGCCGTCACACCTGGGACCGCATTATACCACCAGAAAGACCCGAACAGCATCGCTAGACCGTTCAGGCCCAGCAGAACCGAGAGCCCAATTGCGAGAATGCGCGGCATCAAAATCTCCAACCTTCACCCCTAAGACGGCGCGGCAGCTAGAATTGTGACATCAACTCATCCGATTGTTGCGAGCCAGCTCGGAAATTCTGCGATTGAGGCCAGTTCAGCGAACCGCGGATGATCGCTTGGCGCATCGGCGTGCTCGTGCACCCAGGTGATTGCGTAGGGCACATGGGCGGCCCAGCATCCGGCTTCCAGCGCGGGCAAGATATCTGAGCGCAGAGAATTACCGCACATCGCCCCTTGCCCCGCGCCCGTGCCATGACGCGAAAAGATCCGCTCATAGGTCGAGGCGTCCTTCTCACTGACAATCTCGACAGCCACAAACAGATCGCCAAGGCCAGACGCTGCTAGCTTTTGCTCTTGATGCAACAGGTCGCCCTTGGTAATGAGAACCAGCCGGTATCGGTCGGACAGTTCCGCCAGGGCTAGCTCAACCCCAGGCAATGGCTCGACTGGCTCATTCAGCATTTCGCGACCTGCTGCTAATATCTCGCGAACCACCGTGCCGGACGCCCGGCCATCGGTCAGTTCCATCGCCGTTTCGATCATGGAGAGCGTGAACCCCTTCACGCCATAGCCATAGAGCGCCAAGTTTCGACGCTCCACCGCCGACAGGCGATCCTCGATCAATTTACGATCGGCAACATCGGCTAACAGATGGCAGAACCGATCATGGGTCAGGCGAAAAATCGTCTCGTTATGCCAAAGGGTGTCGTCGGCGTCCAAGCCAACCGTGGTGATACTCATGGGTGGGTTTTTAGCACGCGCTCTGTTGAGGCGGGAGCCTTGGCGAGCAACGCCGCAGGTCGAATGGGGCGCAGCGAGAAATTGCCGCCACAATTGGGGCAGGCACCCTTGAAGTAGCCAACTGCACAGCCCGTGCAGAACGTGCATTCAAAGGTACAGATCATGGCTTCGACGCTTTCAGGCGGAAGGTCCTTGTCGCAATGTTCGCAGTTCGGTCGAAGGGCCAACATGTATTTCACTCACTGGATTTGGACAGGCTATACACCTGCAACTATCCCTATCTGGCTGCAATGACACGTTTACCTCATTTTCCGCCACTACTCACCAAAACCGTCGCCGGGGGTCACAGGCGACAACCGTAGCAACCTAGAGTCTTCCACTGCGGCTGTGCGGTGGGCCACCAACACCTTGTAGTTCGGGTCACGGACCATCTCCATGAACGCGTCCGAGCTCGGATACTCGGCGATGAAGGCGAGGTCCCAGGCCTCGGCCTGCGGTCCCGTAACCATCACCTGGGGCTTTCCGGCCCATATCTGCCGGCCTCCGACCCGCGCAAAGATGTCGGCAGTGGTTCGGCCATAGGCCCGATAGGCGTCCAGACCGGAAAGACCTTTGCCATTGTCAGGGTGATCGGCGGGGTAATTGGCCAGCGGCTTCACCTTGACCAAATTCAACATCTGGATCGGCGTGTCACACGGCAACGACTTAAAGATTTCCCACGCTTGCCGGTCAGGATCGATATAGCTCATTTCCAATACCCTCGCCTCTCATTGACCCGGCGTGCGCGAGTCAGTACCAACGCGGCCGTTTGCGCGAGCAGAATCTGCCCCCACACTTGGAGATACCAGAATATGAGCGAGCTCTTGCCTGGCGTCACCGGGATTTTGGTTCTGGCCGACGGAACTGTCCTTCAGGGGATTGGCATCGGAGCCGTCGGCTCTGCTGTTGGTGAGGTATGTTTCAACACCGCCATGACCGGCTACCAGGAGATCCTGACCGACCCTTCCTACATGGCCCAAATCATCGCCTTTACCTTTCCCCACATCGGCAATGTCGGCACCAACGCCGAGGATATCGAGCAAATGTCGGGCGGATCGGAAAGCTCCGCCCGCGGGGTCATCTTGCGGGACGCGCCCACGGCTCCAGCCAATTGGCGGGCTGACTCTGACTTGGCGGGCTGGATGAGCCGTCGTGGCGTGATCGGTTTGGCTGGGGTCGATACCCGCGCCCTGACCCGGATGATCCGTGAAAAGGGCATGCCCCATGCGGTCATCGCCCATAACCCCGACGGGCACTTCGATATCCCCGCCCTTACGCGTCAAGCCGCTGAGTGGAGCGGCTTGGAAGGCCTAGATCTGGCTAAAGACGCGAGCTGTTTGCAGGCCTTTACCTATGAGGAAGGTCTCTATGACTGGCCGGATGGCTACCCCCTTGCTGGTCCGACCAAATACGAAGTCGTGGTCATGGATTTTGGGGTGAAACGTAACATTCTTCGTGCCCTGACCTCCATCGGAGCCCATGTGACTGTCGTTCCGGCCTCGACCTCAGCAGAGGATATCTTGGCCCGCAAGCCCAACGGCATCATGTTGTCGAACGGGCCTGGCGACCCTGCCGCCACCGGCATCTATGCCGTTCCAGAAATCAAGAAGTTGGTGGCCAGCGGCGTTCCGGTCTTCGGCATTTGTCTGGGTCACCAAATGATGGCCTTAGCGCTGGGGGCCAAGACCATGAAGATGGACCAAGGCCATCACGGGGCCAACCACCCGGTCAAGGATCTAATCACTGGCAAGGTGGAGATCGTCTCTATGAACCATGGCTTCACTGTTGACCGAGATAGTCTGCCTTCCGGCGTCGAGGAAACCCACGTGTCATTATTTGATGGGACCAATGCGGGCCTGGCCCTTACCGGATCGCCAGTGTTCAGTGTACAGCATCACCCAGAAGCCTCACCCGGTCCGACAGATTCTCTCTATCTGTTTGAACGATTTGCAGACCTGATGAAAACCGGGCGTTAGCTGATACAGCGGGAACACATCCCTGCCCGCATGCACGGCAAGCGATAGCAGGGGGTCGGCTCGCGCCAACCCCCGATAGTCGCTTACGGGAGCAACACCGTATCCACGACGTGGATTACGCCGTTAGACTGCATCACGTTGGCGATGGTCACCTTAGACATCCCACCCTTGGCGTCTGTCAGAATGACTGCACCGTTCTTGGTCGTGACGGTCAGGGTCTCGCCCGATGCCGTCTTCAACATGGCTTTGCCACCGCCGGACTTGACGGCAGACATCAAGTTCGCCGCGGTCATACGACCTGGCACCACGTGATAGGTCAGGATCTTGGTGAGAGTGGCTTTGTTCTCTGGCTTTACCAAAGTCTCGACTGTGCCGGCCGGCAGCTTACCGAACGCCGCATTAGTGGGAGCGAAGACCGTGAAGGGTCCAGGACCAGAAAGCGTCTCGACAAGACCTGCAGCCTTAACGGCCGCGACCAAAGTCGTATGATCCTTAGAATTCACAGCATTCTGAATGATGTTCTTCGATGGATACATTGCGGCCCCACCGACCATCACTGTCTTTTCAGACATTGCGCCAGCCATCGCAACATTTGCACCGGACACGGCAATCGTTACTCCAGCGACAAGCGCTACAATACTCTTAACTGACATCTTATGTTCCTCATATTCTCAATCCGCCTCGTTGGCGTTGTTGGAAATACGCGAGGACGCAGAATTCGGATGCGCAGGGCGGAAATTATATTTTGAGGAGTTTACCTACGGCGACGACCGGCCCTGTTGGACCATCCTTCTGAGAACCACCGGGGGCCTCAACCGAAATCGCCAATGCCGCCTTCTCATCGGCCATGTCAGCCATGGGTTCAGAGACCGGTATCGCGACAGAAGCACCGACGGGCACAAAACCAAGAGCGCGCGGTTTGCCATCGGCAGGGATTAGCCACAGTTCATGTACATGGCCTGGATCTGTCCCGGCCGGTAACAACGAAGAAATCATCACCGCGCGACGGTCGGGGTCATAGGCCGCAACAAACAGGTGCTGACCCTTTTCAGTGTCCAACCGCGCATTCAATATCGAGGTTGGGGCGCGTTCAGGCGAGACGATAATGGTTGGTCTCTGCACAGCCAACATTGCGACAGCTGCAAGGCTCGCCGCAGCCAGGCCAAGTGATCCGATCGTCGCACGGCGCCAGAACTGAACACCCTTTCCCGCGTTGTCGTTGGCAGGCAGGCCCCGCTCTATCCGCTGCCACAGCGCGTCGGGTGGCGAGATCTCGGCCACCGACCAGAGCATGGGCGCTAGCCGCACCCGCCATTCCTCAACGAGAGCCGAAAATGCCGGCTCGCGCGCCAAACGCAACTCAGCAGTTGCCCTATCAGGCGCGCTCAATACGCCCAGGGCATGTTCGGCCGCCAGGGCCTCAATATCCGAAAGCTCGCGGTCTTCGCTCATCGCTCTAAGCACCCTTTGAGCTTAAGCAGACCCCGGCGAACCCAACTCTTGACGGTGCCGAGGGGCGTCGCCATCCGGTGGGCTAATGCCTCGTAGGTGACGCCCTCAAGGAACGCAGTGCGAATGACCTTTTCCGTGCGATCGTCCAACTCGGACAAACACTTCCCAAGCGCCTCGCCCGATTGCACCGCCTCCAGCAGGCCATCAGCGCCGGTTGCGCCGTCAGCAATCTCCATGTCATCGACCTGCTCGGCATAGGCCAGCGGGCCGCGGGCCCTCAAACGATCAATCGCCCGGTTACGAGCAATGGTCGAAATCCAAGTCATGACACTTGCCCGGCCCGCTTCAAAGCGGTCGGCACGTCGCCAAATCGTTAGATAAACCTCCTGCAGCACGTCTTCGCTCTCATCTCTGTTGGACAAGATACGTAGGCAAACGCCAAAAAGCTTCGCGGATGTAGCTTGGTAGAGCAAGCGCAATGCCCCGCGGTCACCGCCAGCAATGCGCGGCAGCAGGTCGGCGAGCGGATCGTTGGGGGCTGTCACGGACAAAAGAGCATTTCACAAACCAAGATGTTGGTTGAACCTGCCGAGTTCCGCATCCCACGGCAAGTGGGAGATCAAAATCTGTCTGGAAATCTAGCCGCGTTTCGATCGTCTCAGACCGGCAAACGAGAAATCAATCCTGATCTTGCCTTTTTGTTCGCTTTCATTCAAAATAACAGGGTCAATCTCGTAGGTTCGGCTGAATTTCGACGCTTCTTTTGATGCACCGGACCTGCTCCCGATCCCCTCCGACACTTGATCCCTGGCGACCGAACTTGGGCGTCGGGGAATATCTATCTAAGGACGATTATTCTATGTCTAGCGGCACCGTGAAATGGTTCAACGGCACCAAGGGCTTCGGCTTCATTCAACCAGACGAGGGCGGCGCTGACGTCTTCGTTCATATCTCGGCCGTGGAACGTGCTGGGCTTCGTTCGCTGAACGAAGGTCAAAAGGTCTCCTACGAGCTCGAGCGCGACAAGCGCAGCGGCAAAATGTCCGCGGGTAACCTGCAAGTTTAGTTTCGGCTGACGGGGCGCTGCCTCGAACGCCTACGAACTGCGATGGGTCGGCGGCAACGCCGGCCCATTTTCTTTTGGGCCTCACCGCTTGCGCCAACCCGACTCCCTCTCTAAACGAGCCGCTTAACCTACAGATCAATCGGGCACGGCGCGCGACACCGCAGCGCCGCCCTTGCGCGCGGACAAATTGATGCCCAAACGGACCGACATCTCCTCGATCCTGATCATCGGCGCTGGCCCTATTGTGATCGGCCAAGCCTGCGAATTCGACTATTCTGGTGTCCAAGCCTGTAAGGCTCTGCGGGCCGAGGGCTACCGGATCATCCTGGTCAATTCCAATCCGGCCACGATCATGACCGATCCGGATGTGGCCGATGCCACCTATATCGAGCCGATCACCCCAGAGATGGTCGAAAAGATCATCGCCAAGGAGCGCCCCGACGCCCTGCTGCCTACAATGGGCGGCCAGACCGCACTCAATACCGCGCTGGCCTTAGAAGCTTCGGGTGCACTCACAAAGTACGGCGTTGAGATGATCGGCGCGAGGGCCGAGGTCATCGACAAGGCCGAGGATCGCCAGAAATTCCGCAATGCGATGGATAAGCTCGGTCTCGAAAGCCCGAAATCCAAGGCCGCACACAATATGGACGAGGCCCTGGAGGGTCTGGAGTTCGTTGGGTTGCCCGCCATTGTGCGTCCGTCTTTCACCCTGGCAGGTACAGGCGGAGGCATTGCCTATAACCTCGAGGAATTCCGCGAGATCGTGGCACACGGCCTAGACCTTTCCCCCACCACTGAGGTGCTGATCGAAGAAAGTGTACTCGGCTGGAAAGAGTTCGAGATGGAGGTGGTCCGCGACAAGGCCGACAACTGCATCATCGTCTGCTCTATCGAGAATATCGATCCGATGGGCGTCCACACTGGCGACAGCATCACCGTCGCCCCAGCACTCACCCTCACCGACAAAGAATATCAGCGGATGCGCAGCGCCTCCATCGCGGTACTGCGTGAGATCGGCGTCGAGACGGGCGGCTCAAACGTGCAGTTTGCGGTCAATCCCGCTGATGGTCGCATGGTCGTCATCGAGATGAACCCCCGGGTGTCTCGCTCCTCGGCCCTGGCGTCCAAGGCCACCGGCTTCCCCATCGCCAAGGTCGCCGCCCGCCTCGCCGTCGGCTACACCCTTGATGAGTTGATGAACGACATCACTGGTGCGACACCCGCCTCGTTCGAGCCAAGCATCGACTATGTGGTCACCAAGATTCCGCGCTTTGCCTTCGAAAAGTACCCTGGTTCTGAGCCCTATCTCACCACCTCGATGAAATCCGTGGGCGAGGTCATGGCCATTGGCCGGACCTTCAAGGAGAGTCTGCAAAAAGCCCTACGCGGCCTGGAAACCGGCCTCACTGGACTGGACGATATTGAGATTGAGGGCTCGGCCGATCCTGAAACCGGTCATGCTGCCGTGGTGCGGGCGCTAGGCAACCCCACGCCCGACCGGCTGCGGGTGATCGCCCAGGCCTTCCGCCATGGCCTGAGCGTGGACGAGGTAAATGCTGCCTGTTCTTACGAGCCCTGGTTCCTGCGCCAGATCCAAGAGTTGATCCGTGAAGAAGGTGTGATTCGCGCAGGCGGCCTGCCCACGACCGCCCAGGCCATGCGCGGCCTTAAGGCCCAAGGGTTTTCTGATGCGCGTCTAGCCACCCTCACCCACCGGACTGAGGCAGACGTCCGGGCCTCGCGGCGGGCGCTTGGCATTCGCCCAGTCTATAAGCGCATCGACACTTGCGCTGGCGAATTTCGCGCCGAAACCCCCTACATGTATTCCACCTATGAAACCGGGGTCTTAGGTCAGGAACCTGACTGCGAAAGTGAGCCCACGAATGCTCGCAAGGCCATCATCTTGGGTGGGGGTCCCAACCGGATCGGACAAGGCATAGAGTTCGATTATTGCTGCTGCCACGCCGCCTTTGCCCTGGCCGACATCGGCGTCGAGTCGATCATGGTCAACTGTAACCCTGAGACCGTCTCCACCGACTACGACACCTCCGACCGGCTCTACTTCGAACCGCTGACGGCTGAGGACGTGCTGGAGCTGATCGCTGTTGAGCA
>JANLPX010000217.1:0-2271 GCA_031367485.1 Alphaproteobacteria bacterium
GGGTGATCGTCCTGGGTGGCGGTAACACCGCCATGGACTGTTGCCGCACCTCGCGCCGTCTGGGCGGCGAAGAGGTCAAGGTCATCGTCCGCTCTGGCTTCGAAGAGATGAAGGCCAGCCCTTGGGAGAAGGAAGACGCCATCCACGAGGACATTCCGATCCTCAACTTCCGGGTCCCGAAAGAGTTCACCCACGAGAACGGCAAGCTGACCGGGGTGATCTTCGAGGTGGTGAAGGCGGAGTTTGACGACAAGGGCCGACGCAAGCTGGTGGCTTCGGGAGAACCGGACGAGCACCACCTCTGCGACGATGTGCTGGTGGCCGTGGGCCAGGAAAACGCTTTCCCCTGGATCGAGCGCGATGTGGGTCTGGAGTTCGACGAATGGGCTATGCCCAAGGTCGATGAGATCACATTCCAATCGACGCGCCCAAATGTGTTCTTCGGTGGCGATGCAGCCTTTGGACCTAAGAACATCATCTGGGCCGTGGCGCAGGGGCATGATGCGGCGGTTTCGATTCACCGATTTTGCCAGAACGATGATGTGCATGACCGTCCGCCACCAGGCTTCTCTCTGGTCAGCCAGAAAATGGGCATCCACGAGTGGAGCTATGACAACGACATCTCCAATGACCTGCGGTTCAAGGTGCCGCTGCGCGCCAAGGCTGAGGCGCTGCGCAATATCAAGGTCGAGGTTGAGCTGGGTTTTGACAAGTCCCTGGGCTTTGCGGAGGCTCAACGCTGCCTGAACTGCGATGTACAGACGGTGTTTGCCGAGCCGCTGTGCATCGAATGTGACGCCTGCGTCGATATCTGCCCGGTGGACTGCATCACCTTTGCGGAGGACGGCGATGAGGGCGACCTGCGGACCAGGCTAAGCGCCCCGGCGCTCAATCTCGACCAAGACCTGATGGTCTCCGACAAATTGAAAACCGGACGGGTGATGGTGAAGGACGAGGATGTTTGCCTGCACTGTGGCCTCTGTGCCGAGCGGTGCCCTACCGGGGCCTGGGACATGCAGCGCTTCACCCTGGAAATGACCCATGCCGGGGAGGTGGGCGGATGCGCGGCTCACTGAAACTGACCAACGACTTTGTCGTCAAATTCTCCAATGTGAACGGATCGGGCTCGGCCAGCGCCAATGCCATGTTCGCCAAGTCCGTCTTGCGGATGGGTGTGCCGGTGGCGGCGCGCAACATCTTCCCGTCCAATATTCAGGGCCTGCCAACTTGGTACGAAGTGCGGATCACTGGGGACGGTCACCTGGGTCGTCGCGGTGGCGTCGATATGATGGTCGCCATGAACCCGCAGACCTGGGACCGAGATGTGGCCGAGATCGAACCGGGTGGGTATCTATTCTACGACTCCACCAAGGCCCTGCCGCCCTCGAAGTTCCGCGAAGACATTACCGTGGTGGGGGTGCCGCTGACCTCGATCACTAATGCTGCCTATTCGGTGCCGCGTGAGCGCCAGCTGTTCAAGAACACCATCTATGTGGGCGCGCTGGCTGCGCTTCTGGGCATTGAGCTTGAGGTCATTGAGACACTGTTGGCAGAGCAGTTCGCGGGCAAGGAACGGCTGATTACTGCCAATGTGGCGGCCCTGCATATGGGCAGTGACTATGTGCATGAGCATCTAGAGCCACTCGGTCTGCAGGTCGCCCGTGCCGACGCCGTGGGCGACAGGATCTATGTGGAAGGCAACAACGCGGCGGCTTTGGGCGCGGTCTATGGCGGGGCCACGGTCTGCGCCTGGTATCCGATCACGCCCTCCACCTCGTTGGCTGAGGCTTTCACCGAGCACTGCGACAATCTGCGGATCGACCCCGAAACCGGCAAGGCGCGCTATGCCATCGTCCAGGCTGAGGACGAGATCGCCTCCATTGGCATTGTTATCGGGGCTGGCTGGAACGGGGCACGCGCCTTTACCGCCACCTCCGGTCCTGGCGTCTCGTTAATGACGGAGTTTATCGGCCTCTCCTATTTCGCTGAAATCCCGGCGGTGATCTTTGACGTGCAGCGCGGCGGGCCGTCCACTGGCATGCCCACCCGCACGCAGCAGGCCGACTTGTTGGGCGCGGCCTATGCGGGGCATGGCGACACCAAGCATCCGATGCTGTTGCCGATGGATCCGGGTGAGTGTTTCGAGATGGGGTCGCTGGCCTTTGATCTCTCCGACCGGTTGCAGACGACGATCTTCGTGATGCTCGATCTTGATATCGGCATGAACGAGTGGCTGACCGCGCCTTTCAAGTGGGACGACAACCGCAAGCT
>JANLPX010000228.1:0-6290 GCA_031367485.1 Alphaproteobacteria bacterium
CAGCGGACGGCGTCTGGCGCGCTCGAGGTCCGCGGCGGCTTCACCCAGGACACCGACTTTGACGGCAAGGGCAATGCTTTCGGCGCGGACACGTCGCGCAGCTACGTCCTAGCCTCCGGGGCCTTCGCCTTAAGCGACAAATGGCGCTGGGGTTTCACGGCGGAACGGACCTCCGACAAGCTGATTTTCGACAAGTACGAGATCGGCGACGTCTATGTGGCACGCGGCCCATATATCGCCGATGATCGACGCCTCATTTCTCAGCTTTATGCCACCCGCCAGGACGAGAAATCTTGGTTCTCGGCGACGGCATTCAGTATCCAAGGCCTTCGACCGGGCGACAACGATCGCACCTTCCCACTAGTCGCCCCGCTCATCGAAGCCCGTTGGGAACCAGATACTCGTGTGATGGGCGGACGGGTGCGACTTCTCGGCTCAGCCGTCGCTCTGACACGCGACCAGTCGCCAAGTCAGCAGGCGCTCAATCTTCCGGGCCTCGATAGCCGACGCGCAACAGGCGAACTTGACTGGCGCGCCACGCACACCAATACCGCTGGTATTCGCTTTTCACCCTTCGTTGATCTTCGGTTTGATGCCTATAATGTCAGCGATATCAATGGAATATCTGGTAACTCTAAATCGATTTCACGCGGCCTGATCTCGGCAGGCCTCGACGTATCTTGGCCCTTCGCGAAACGGTTGAGTAATTCAGCCTTAGTCCTTGAACCTGTTGGGCAATTGGTGGTTTCACCCCGCGTTCGTCAGATCCGAGTCGGTGTTGCGGCGGGCGGGCGGCCGGTCTATCTGAACGAAGATTCCGTATCATTCGAATTTGATGAAACCGACCTCTTCCGACCCAACAAATTTCCGGGAAAAGACCTTTATGAGGATGGTGTGCGCGCCAACATTGGCGGTCGCGCTAGCTTATTATGGGATGATGGACGGCGCGCCAGCCTGTTGATTGGGCGAAGTTTCCGCGACAGTGACAACGATATCTTCTCAACAACCAGCGGTCTGACGCGCAAGGCGTCCGACTGGATTGTTGCCGCCGATGCTCAACCCTTGCCGGGAGTTTCAGTGTTCAGTCGCGCCAGGATCAATGGCGAGACTTACGCGGTTGAGCGGGCTGAGGCAGGCGCCAATGTCTATCTGAAACGCGGCAACGGTTACTTCCGCTACTTACGAGATCGCTCCAATCCCGCCGGTTTGAAGGTCGAAAACGTCGATTTGGGCGGAGAGCTTTATCTGTCACGGCATTGGGGCGTCACCGCCTATGGCAATCGTGACCTGGCTCAAAGCGCCTGGGTCATTCGCGACCTTGGCGTTGTCTACCGCGATGAATGTACGCGTATCGATGTCATCTATCGCCGCGAAGATGTGGTCATTGGCAGGCTCGGCAAGACTGAGTCTATCGGCATTCGCCTCACGCTTGCCACATTGGGCGGACCTTTATATGGCCGGTAAAGCTTACAAGTCTGATATGCAATTCACCTGCGAGCCCGATGTTCGCGAGACCAGCCCTCCCCCAAGGAATTTCATGACGCTCTCGCCGGTATCTTCGCGCCCCTTCTGGCGTGGTGCCATGATCGCAACGGCACTGGCCTGCACCGTGCCGACATTCGCTCTCGCCCAAGATGCGACTAATCCACCGGTCCAGCCGGTGGGTCTCAATGAATCGGTAGCTGCTGTCGTCAACGACGACATCATCTCGACCTACGACCTCGCCCAGCGTATGCGCCTGCTTATCGCCACTTCGGGCGTTCAGCCTACAGAGCAAAACCTTCCGCAATTTCAACGTGAAGCCCTCGTTTCCTTAGTTGACGAGAACCTGCAACTTCAAGAACTCAAGCGCGTCGCCAAAGAGCAAAAGATCGATCTCATCACCAGCGACCAAGAGGTCGACAGCGAAATCAGCGACATGGCGCAACAGAACAACGTCAGCCGCGAGCAGTTTATGAAGCAGTTGGCCGCGCAAGGTATTGGTCCAGATACCCTACGCCTACAGATCCGCGCGCAATCCAGCTGGCAGCGCTGGATCAGAGGCCGTTATGGCTCCCGCCTGCGCATCGGAGAGGACCAGATCAAGGCTCAACTCCAAAGGATCAGCGCTTCGGCCGCCAAACCCCAGTACCAAATCTCTGAGGTCTTTATCGATGCCAACCGGGTCGGTGGCATGGACACCGCCAGTACCGGTGCAACCCAGCTGATCACTCAACTTCAACAGGGCGCACCATTTCAAGCCGTCGCCCGCCAATTCTCGGCCTCAGCTTCTGCAGCCAGTGGTGGTGAAGTCGGGTGGATTTCCGCAGGTGAAATGGCTCCTGAAGTCGATGCAGCCATTGAGCAGATGCGCCCTGGACAACTTTCCCGCCCCATCCCCGTCCGTGACGGGGTTTACATCATTTACCTTCGTGACAAGCGCTCTGGTTCCAGTGCAACCATGGTCAGTCTCAAGCAGGCCGCAGTTGGCCTGGCCCAGAATGCGCCACCTGCCGAGCTCGATGCCGCGACGGTCAAGTTGATGGCGCTGCGCGCTCAAATCAAAGGCTGCGACGACATAGAAGCCCAAGCTGCTAAGATCACTGGAATTGTTGCCGGAGACCTGGGCGAGGCCGAAATCAAGGATCTGGCTCCGGCCTTCCGTCAAGCCGCTGAAGCCCTTAAGCCAGGCCAAGTCTCTGAACCTATCCGCACCAATGCCGGACTCCATCTCCTGGCTGTCTGCGGCAAACGCTCAAATGGCCAGGAGGCCCTAGGCCACGATCAGATCGAAAACCGTCTCTACGGCCAACAGCTCAGCATGATTGCCAAGCGCTATATGCGCGACCTGCGCAATTCAGCCACCATTGAAACCCGCTAGCGCCTCCTTACTGGCTCTAACACTCGGGGATCCGTCGGGCATTGGTCCGGAGATCATCGCCAAGGCTTGGCAACAGCGCTCTGCCGACAGTCAGCCTTTTGTCGTCATCGGCGACTTCGCGACCTTGGCTGCGGCTGTGGGCGGCGATGCTCTGGTCCACCGCGTGACCAGCGTCGCGCAAGCCGCAACAGTCTTTCCCACCGCCATCCCGCTTATTGACCTCCCGCTCGCTGAACCTGCGCTGCCCGGCGAGCCTTCCGCCACCGCAGCTCCAGCGATCATCGCCTGGATCGAGAAAGCCGTTGAGCTAGCGCTCAAGGGGCAGGTAAGCGCGATCGTCACCGCGCCCATCGCCAAGGCGACGCTCTATGCCGCCGGGTTCAGCTTCCCAGGACATACCGAATTTCTAGGTAAATTGACCGAACACGCCGACTACGCGGGTCAACGCGGTCCGGTCATGATGCTAGCCGCCAAGGATCTACGAACCACCCTGGTCACCATCCACACGCCCCTGGCTAAGGTGTCGGCGCAGCTGACGACTGAGGCCATCATCCAGGTCACCACGGTGACAGCTCAGGCCTTGAACAGCGACTTCGGTATTCCCGAGCCGCGGATCGCCATCTCGGGTCTAAACCCTCATGCTGGCGAAGGTGGTGGCATCGGCCGCGAAGAGATCGACATCATCACGCCAGCCATAGCCGCCCTCAACGCTCAGGGCATCAACGCCGCCGGCCCGCATCCCGCCGACAGTCTGTTTCATCCAGACGCCCGCAAGACGTTCGACGCGGTGGTCTGCATGTACCACGACCAGGCGCTGATCCCCGTCAAGATGCTCGACTTCTGGGGCGGCGTGAACATCACGCTGGGCCTTCCGATCGTGCGCACCTCCCCAGACCACGGCACCGCCTTTGATATTGCCGGCCAAGGCATTGCCCGCCCCGACAGCCTGATCGCCGCGATCCAGGCCGCCCGCGACATCGCCGCCTGCCGCGCCAGATGATTACTCCCCGCCCCCGCTCATCCCCGCGAAGGCGGGGACCCAGGCTTTTTATCTTTGAGCGCGGGACACATCGATGATCTCCAATCTCCCACCTCTCCGAGACAGCCTCGCCGAACACGGTCTGCTCGCCAATAAAGGGTTCGGCCAGCACTTCCTCTTAGACCTCAACATCACCCGCAAGATCGCCCGCCTGGCCAACCTCCAACCCGGCGACTACGTCATAGAGGTCGGCCCCGGTCCCGGCGGCCTCACCCGCGCTCTGCTGGAATGCGGGGCTAGAGTCATCGCCGTAGAGATGGACCGCCGCTTCGAACCGCTGCTCACCGAACTCGCATTAGCCACTGATGGCGCTCTAAAAACCGTCTTCGCCGATGCCCTCACTGTCGACGAAACCGCCCTTGCCGAGGGTCACCCCACCGCCATCGTCGCCAACCTGCCCTACAATGTTGGCACACCCTTGCTGATCAAGTGGCTCACTGGTCCCTTCACCGCCACCAGCCTGACCCTGATGTTCCAAAAGGAAGTGGCCGAACGCATCGTCGCCACGCCGGGTTCAGACGCCTATGGTCGTTTGGCCGTCATCACCCAGGCGACCGCCCAGGCCCGTATCGTCATGGACCTGCCGGCCCGCGCCTTCACGCCGCCACCCAAGGTGGCTTCCGCTGTGGTCCACCTGACACCTCTGCCCGACCGCCCCGATGCAGCCCTCCTAGACGCCCTTCAAAAGGTCACCGCTGCCGCGTTCGGCCAACGCCGCAAGATGCTCCGTTCCAGCCTGAAGACCCTCGGCGGCGAAGCGCTCTGCGTGGCGGCAGGCATCTCCCCCGACGTCCGCGCCGAGACCATCGATGTGGCAGGTTTCTTGGCCCTCGCGAGAGCCAGCCTGGCCTAAGGCTTTGCCAAATCCTTCGCCCACTGCTCCGACCACTTAACCAAGGGCTCCAAAGCGACCAGCAGCTCTCGGCCAATCGGGCTCAGGCCATAGCCGCCGTCCGTCACGATCAACCCAGCCTCTCTCATGTCCTTCAAGCGCGCATTGAGCGTGCCCGGCGGCAGCTCAGCTGCTGCAGACAAGCCTCGAAACGTGAAAACCGCGTTGGCCCGCAACTCCCACAAAATTCGCAATGCCCCACGGCGACTGAATATATCCAGCGCTGCCATGATCGGCCGGCCGGTCGCTGACCCCCGCACGCTTCGACCCGGCATCGGTGCTACAATTTTCATAGCATTCCATTTCAACAGTTGCTACAACATCCATAGCACAGAAAGGACAGCCCTATGGAAGCCCGCATCGCCCCAGCCGTCGCACCGTGGTCACCTGCCGTCCAGAAACGCTTCGATAGAGTGCCTCCCATCCGACTGTTTCGCGTTCTGGCGCGGGATGAAAGGCTCTTCGCTCGTTTCATGGATGGCGGCTTTCTGGACCGAGGTCACCTGACCATGCGGGACCGCGAACTGACAATCCTGCGGGTCTGCGCCCTCAACGGGTCGGAGTATGAGTGGGGGGTGCACATCAACATATTCGCCAAGCGAATTGGCCTCACCGATGACGAAATCGCCGCCACCACCCACCTCGCGGACACGACCATCTGGCAAGGTCGCGACGCCTTGATCATCAGGCTTTGCGATACCCTGCAGTCTAGCTGCGAAATCGAGGACGACTTCTGGGCGGAACTCCGCGGCACCTTCGAGGAATTGGCCATCTTGGAATTCATCCTGCTAATCGGGAAATACCGCCAAGTCTGCCTGCTCACCAATACCCTGCGACTTGAACTCGAAGAGGGCGCACCAGGCTTTCCAGCTCCCTAGAGCTCTATTAATACCTCCGTCTTGGTATCTTCGCCCACGCTTGCGGTAGAGACCGCCTTCCGGAGCCCGCCCATGTCTACCGTCAGCACGCAAATCCACGGCCGCACCACCATAATCACCATCGAGCGCCCCGCCGCCCGCAACGCCGTCGACGGCCCCACGGCCCAAGCGCTCTATGATGCCTTCAAGGCCTTCGACGCCGACCCAGCCTTAGATGTCGCCATCCTCCAAGGCCGAGACGGAGCCTTCTGCGCCGGGGCCGATCTCAAGGGCGTGGCCGACGGGCGCGGCAATCCCGTCCATCGCACCGGCGATCTCGGCCCCATGGGCTGCACCCGCCTTGCCCTCTCCAAGCCGGTCATCGCCGCCATTGAGGGCCATGCCGTGGCCGGGGGCCTAGAGGTCGCCTGCTGGTGTGATATGCGCGTCGCCGCTGAGGATGCCGTGTTCGGCGTCTTCTGCCGCCGCTGGGGCGTGCCGCTCATTGATCTCGGCACCATTCGCCTGCCCCGCCTGATCGGTCAGTCCCGCGCCATGGACATGATCCTCACCGGCCGCCCGGTCGGCGCTCAGGAAGCCCTGACCATGGGCCTCGCCAACCGCGTGGTGCCCAAGGGCCAG
>JANLPX010000278.1:0-15976 GCA_031367485.1 Alphaproteobacteria bacterium
CTGGCCCGTTATGACTATGCGGACCTGACAGACGCCTACAAGAAGGCCTCGACTGCGGCTGCGCGCACCTTGACCCAAGACGCGGGCAAGTACACCGCCTGGACCCTGGGCGCGAACTACTACCCCACCGCCTATGTTCGCCTGCAGGCCAATTACACCCGCTCGAACATTGACAATCCTGCCCTAGGCCGTGACGTGAAGGTCAATCAATTCCAGATGCGCGCCCAGGTGGACTTCTAAGTCCATCAGCGAAAAGGAGACGTTCGAAAATGAAAACTCTAACCTCGAAACTGCTGCTCGGCGCAGCGGCCGCCGTGGCCTTATCGGCCACCAGCGCGCCAGCCTTTGCCGCGCGTGACTATGTTTGGGCCGCAGGCTCCTCCACCGTGTTCCCCTTCTCCACGCGAGTTGCGGAAAACTACGCCAAGAAGACCGGCAAGAAAGCTCCGAAGGTCGAAAGCCTGGGTACCGGAGGCGGCATCAAGCTGTTCTGCTCCGGCACCGGCGACGGCTTTCCCGACATCGCCAACGCCTCACGGCCCATGAAGAAGTCAGAATTTGACGCCTGCGCCTCCAAGGGCGTGAAGGACATCGTGCAGATCAAAATCGGCTTCGATGGTATCGTCATCGCGGTGGACAAGGACGGGGCGGACTACGCGTTCAAAACTGAGAACCTGTACCTTGGTCTCGCCGCCAAGGTCATGCGGTTCGGCAAGTTTGAAGCCAATCCCTATAAGACCTGGGATGAGATCGGTGCTGGTCTGCCGGGCAATCGCATCTTGGTCTATGGTCCGCCGCCGACCTCTGGTACCCGCGACGCCTTCGTCGAACTCGCCATCGAGAACGGAGCTCGCAAGTTCCCTACAGTTGATGCGATCCGTTCAGATAATGAGAAGAAGTTCAAAGAACTTGTCGATCCCTTGCGCAAGGACGGCTGGGTTGACGCCGGTGAAAACGACAACGCCATCGTGGGTACACTGACGGCTACGCCTGGCGCGCTTGGTGTCTTCGGCTACTCGTTCCTCGAAGAGAATATGGACAAGGTCAAAGGGGCCAGTGTCAACGGCGTCAAACCGACCGCGGGCGCGATTTCAGACGGCTCCTACCCCCTGGCTCGCTCGCTCTATATCTATGTGAAGAAGTCGAACATCGGGGTGACCCAGGGTCTGCAGGAGTTCGTCAATGAATTCGTCTCTGACGCCGCTACGGGTCGGGGTGGATACCTTCAGGGACGCGGTCTGATCCCGCTGCCACCCGGCATGCACGACGCCAATAAGGGCGTGGCTAAGTCCCTACCCTCCATGGGTCGTCCCGCCACCTAAGGCTTTCCCGGCAATCCCCTTGCCGAACTTCGGACCTCAGGGTCCGACCCAGCGCTGCGGCTCCCCCCGCGGCGCTTTTCTTTTGGTCACATGGGGTGGGAACGAAGCAGGAGGCTGGTTTCAGAATTCGCGATCCCGGCGATCTGCCGGATATCATCCAGGGTCTGGCTGAACCCCGACAAGCTGTCGGTATCGAGTTCAGCAACAAGATCCCAACGGCCGTTTGTTGAGTGAATGGCAGCCACCTGAGGAAATCCGCCTAGGGCGCGCACGACAGCGGCTGTGCGCTCTCCAACCACCTCAATCGACATCACCGCCCGCACGCGATCTGACTCAAGGTCGGGCCGCGCCCGGATCGTGAAGCCTTGGATCAACCCGCGCGCCTTCAACCGATCAATGCGGTTTTGCACGGTTCCGCGTGAAACCTTGAGCTCACTTGCCAACGCGGAAGCCGGTGCCCTAGCGTCGGCCCGTAAGAGCGCGAGAAGTTTTCGATCCAATTCGTCCATTGACAATATGTACTCTTTTCCTGACAAATTGGCAACAATTGCGACAATTACTAACCAGTTGGTGCCTATTCGCTATCGCTGTGCCGTTAGAGACTAAAGTCGTTCTTCCTGCGACTAGGAGCGGCCAATGATCTCGTCACCCCAATTCCTAATGACCGACCCGAGCGCCTTCGATGTCAGCTATGTGATAAATCCTTGGATGCAGCCTGACGCCTGGGAGGGTCACCACAAGGCGCAGGCTTTAACCGGGTCGCGTCATCTACGTCAGGCTATCGAGCAAGCTGGCGGCGAGGTCACCATGATCCCGGCGGAAGCTGGCCTACCTGACCTAGTCTTTCCGGCCAATGCTGCGGTTGTGTTGGACGGCAAGGCGCTGCTGGCCAGGTTCCAGTGTCCCGAGCGCCAAGGCGAAGAGGCCCCCTTTCGTGCGGCTTTTGCGCGCCTCAAAGACCAAGGCGTCATTTCCGAAATTTTCGAGATGCCCGCAGGGATGATCCATGAGGGTGCAGGCGACGGCCTCTGGGACGAAACCCGCCAGCTGTTCTGGACCGGATATGGCCAACGCTCGGTTCAAGGTGCTGGTGAGGTGATCGCCCAGACCTTTGCTAAGACCGTAGTGGCCCTCGAACTGGCCACACCTCAGTTCTATCACCTCGACACTTGCTTTCGTCCTCTAAGTGGGGGCGAGGTGCTCTACTATCCTGCGGCCTTCACCGCCCGAGCCCTGGCGAGGATTGAAGCCCATGTGGCACCCGCCGATCGCGTCATTGCCACCGACGAAGACGCAGCCGCGTTCTGTGTCAACGCCGTCAACATCGACCGCAACATCATCATGGCGCGCGCTCCAATCCGCCTGAGGGAACGTTTGGAGGCGCGGGGCTACACCGTCACTGAGGTCGATCTGGACCCCTTCATTCTATCCGGCGGCGCGGCGTTCTGCATGACGCTGCGTCTGGACCTGCAGTCGCAACCGGCCTTGGCCCTCCAAGCCTGAAGGAGACTATCATGACCACAACCACGCTTGAGCGCCGCTCCGCCGCTGACGACTTCATCGCCCGTGAAACCCATTACGGTGCCCATAACTACAAACCCCTGGATGTGGTCCTGACCCGAGGCGAGGGCGTCTATGTCTGGGATGTGGACGGCAAGCGCTACCTGGATTGCCTCTCGGCCTATTCCGCCGTCAATCAAGGCCATTGCCATCCCAAGATCTTGGCCGCCATGACCGAGCAGGCGGGTCGTCTGGCCCTGACCTCGCGGGCTTTCCGCAACGACCAGCTTCCTGCCTTCCTGGAGGAGGTCTGTGAGTTGACCAACTCCCACATGGTCCTGCCGATGAATTCTGGTGCCGAAGCGGTTGAGAGTGCGCTGAAGACCGTTCGGAAATGGGGCTATGAGATCAAGGGTGTTGCCGACGGCCAAGCCGAGATTATCGTCTGCTCGGAGAACTTCCATGGACGAACTTTGGCGATTGTCGGCTTCTCGTCTGACGATCAAACGCGCGCCGGTTTTGGCCCCTTCACGCCAGGTTTCAAGACCGTACCGTTCGGCGACGCCGCCGCCCTAGAAGCCGCCATTACGCCAAACACTGTCGGATTTCTGGTGGAACCTATCCAGGGTGAAGCCGGGGTGGTGATCCCGCCGCATGGCTATTTCACCAAGGTCCGGGAACTGTGCACCCAGCATAATGTGGTGCTGATCCTGGATGAGATCCAAACCGGGCTAGGCCGCACCGGTAAGCTGTTGGCCGAGCAGCATGAGGGCATTGAAGCGGATCTCACCCTAGTGGGTAAGGCCCTGGCTGGAGGCTTTTATCCGGTCTCGGCCGTGCTTTCGAATTCGGAGGTCTTGGGCGTCTTGAAGCCTGGCGACCATGGTTCGACCTTTGGCGGCAACCCGCTGGCCTGCGCGGTGGCGCGCATGGCGCTGAAGGTGTTGGTCGAGGAAGACATGGTCGGTAATTCGGAGCGGGTCGGCGCGCACTTAATGGCGTCCTTGGCCGCCATTCAGAGCTCAATGATCAAAGAGGTGCGCGGTCGCGGCCTGATGCTGGCGGTTGAGCTCTATCCTGAAGCTGGCGGGGCTCGCCCGGTTTGTGAGACCCTGATGAAGTCGGGATTCCTGTGCAAGGACACGCACGACCACACGGTGCGGATTTCCCCGCCCTTGGTGCTGACCCATCATCAGGCCGACAGCATCGCCCAGGCGTTTGGGGACGCACTGAAGGGCCTCTGACCCTTCAGTGCGCTGCCGTGTCTAGGGTTGTTGAGACTTACGCGCTTCGGTCAGCACATAGGCGCGCACATCTTCTGCATCCTTGGGTGACATGAAGCGGGCAAAGCTCGCCATGCCATTGGCCTTCAATGCTCCGTCAATGACCACAGATTTCCAGTTTTCGGCCGTCAACAACATCTGTGACTTCTTGAGGTCCGGAAGGAACGCACCCGAAACGCTAGGTCCGTGACAGACTTGGCAATTGTTGTGGTAGAGCGCGAAGCCCGCCTTGGCGTCACCCGTTGAGGTCACGCCCTTGAGGTCCAAATTGGCCACTTTGGGAATGTCATAGGGTTTGGCCTCGACCTTGCCGCCCAGCTTGAAGACCATAAGCCGGCCTGGAAGCCTGGGCCGGTCGCGTAGGACAGCCGAAGCCGACGTTGGTGCCCCGCCGCCATAGCCGACCATGACCGCCACATATTGCTCGCCGTCGATCTCGTAGGTGGAGGGCGCTGCGACGATACCGTTCTCGGTCTTGTAGCTCCAAAGCTTGGTGCCGTTGGCGGCATCATAAGCAACTAATTGGCCTTCGCCATTGCCTTGGAAAACCAGACCGCCGGCGGTTGAGAGGACGCCGGCATTCCAGAAATAGGGGTGCTCGACAGTCCAGCGAGCCTTCTGGGCCACCGGATCCCAGGCGATCAACTGGCCACGGAACATGGCCTTCAAGCCTTTGATCTGGGCCTTGTCGTCAGGAAAGGCATTGGCGAGGAAGTCGAGGCCGAGGTTCCAACCGCCCTGCTTATGCTTATAACCGGGCAGGTTGGTGTAGGCGAACGGGTCAAGTTGGGCCGGGATGTAGACTAGGCCTTCCTTCGGGTTGAACGACATCGGGTGCCAGTTGTGGGCCCCGAGCGGACCCGGGAACTGTAGGGCTGGGGCCTTCTGATAACGCGCCGCCGGGTTTTCGATGGGCCGCCCCGTCTTAGGATCAACGCCTGTCGCCCAGGTGACGGGCACAAAGTTCTTGGCGGAGATCAGGGCACCGGTGGCGCGGTCCAAGACATAGAAGAAGCCGTTCTTTGGAGCTTGCATCAGCACCTTACGCGGCGCGCCATTGACGGTCAGGTCGGCCAGAATGATGTGTTGGGTAGCCGTATAGTCCCAGCTTTCGCCAGGCGTCGTCTGATAGTGCCAGACATATTCGCCGGTATCTGGCTTCAGCGCCAAAATCGAGGACAGGAAGATGTTGTCGCCCTTGTCGTCGGATCGCATGATCCGGTTCCAAGGCGATCCGTTCCCGACGCCCACATAGAGAATGTCGAGATCAGGGTCATAGGCCATGCTGTCCCAGACCGTGCCACCGCCGCCGGTTTCCTTCCAGCCGTTGCCGAACCAAGTGGCATTGCCCTTCTCGGCCATGATCTTGTCTGAGGCCGCGCCGTCAGCTTTCCCGTCTTTGTTGGGGGTGGTGTAGAAGCGCCAGACCATCTTGCCGGTGGCGGCGTCATAAGCGGACAGATAGCCGCGTACGCCGTATTCCGCGCCGCCATTGCCGATCATCACCTTGTCTTTGATGATCCGAGGCGCGCCGGTGATGGTATAGGGCTGAGAATTGTCGGTAGTTTGGGTCGACCAAACGGACTTGCCGGTTGCGGCGTCCAGCGCGATCAGGCGGCCGTCGAGCGTGCCGAAATAGACCTTGCCCTTCCAGACCGCGACGCCGCGATTGACCACGTCACAGCAGGCGTCATAGCCCTTTGAGCCGTCCACCTTAGGATCAAAGGACCATTTCTCAGCGCCAGTCTTGGCGTCGAAGGCAAAGACCTTGGACCAGGCGGTGGTGGTGTACATAACACCATCGACAATGACCGGTGTGGCCTCCTGGCCGCGGTCGGTGTCGAATTCATGGTACCAGGCTAGGCCCAACTGGCCTACGCTCTTGGTGTCAACCTTGGTCAGCGGGCTGAAGCGTTGCTCATCGTAGGTTCGGCCTACCGACAACCAATCGCCATTGCCGTTGGCCGCTGTGATCCGAGCGCCATCGACATTGCCGACCTTGCCACCGCTACCTTGTCCGCAGGCCGCGAGCAGGCTGCTCAAAGCCACGAGCATAGCGAACTGTCTGATCTTCATGGTGCACTCCCAGGGTGGCCGTCAACGCAGCCTTAGTCTCACTATGCCCCTGATCGCGGTCTGAGCAAGCCGTGACCTTACGTCGCTGTGTTATGCTCTGGTTCCATAGGCTGGCTGAGCCGGTCGTAAGGCCTCGTTAGCCACGCCAATTAACCTAGCGATCAGGACTCAGAAACGCGCCCTTTACCTCGCACCTGTATCAAGTCGAGACATAACGAGCCTCATCCCAGGGTTTTCCCGGCAGATGAGCGTCCGAATTCTTGGTGGGTGTTTTCATATGACCAAAACGGTCCTTGTCGTCGATGACGACCCGACACAACGACGTCTGATCCAAGCGGTCTTGGAGCGCGACGGCTTTGCTGTTGTGCATGCTGAAAATGGGGATCAGGCCATTGCGCGCCTCACCTCCGGCGGGGCCTGCGACCTGATCCTGCTGGACCTGGTGATGCCAGGCCTGTCGGGGCAGGACACTCTAAAAGAGATCCGGGCGCGCAGTTTCGCCCTACCGGTGATCGTCGTCACGGCCTCGGGTGGTATCGATACCGTGGTTCAAGCCATGCAGGCAGGAGCCTGCGACTTCTTCATCAAGCCGGCCTCGCCGGAACGGATCACCACTTCGATCCGCAACGCCCTGTCCATGGGCGACCTCAAGGGCGAGGTCGAGCGCCTGAAGAAACACGCCAATGGCAAGACGACCTTTGCCGATCTGGTAGGTAACAGCCCAGCCATGGCGATGGTCAAGCGGATGGGTGAGCGGGCGGCTAAGTCCTCGATCCCCATCTTGATCACTGGCGAAAGCGGCGTGGGCAAGGAAGTTATTGCGCGCGCGGTGCACGGTTCGTCGGACCGATCGGGCAAGCCGTTTGTTGCGGTCAATTGCGGAGCGATCCCGGAAAACCTGATCGAATCTATCCTCTTCGGTCACGAAAAGGGCAGCTTCACAGGGGCTACCGACAAGCACCTGGGCAAGTTCCAAGAGGCCAATGGCGGCACGCTGTTCCTCGATGAGGTTGGCGAACTTCCGTTAGATATGCAGGTCAAGCTGCTGCGCGTGTTGCAGGAGGGCGAGGTCGACGCGGTCGGCTCCAAGCGCTCAATCAAGATTGATGTGCGTATCGTCTCAGCGACCAACCGCGATCCGGCCCAGGCGGTGAAGGACGGCCTATTCCGTGAGGACTTGTTCTATCGCCTCAACGTGTTCCCCATCGAAGCCCCCTCCTTGCGCGAGCGGCGGGAGGATGTTCCGGCCTTGGTCGAGCATTTCATCCGTCGCTTCAATGTCGAGGAAGGCAAGAATGTCGCCGGCGCCTCGGCCGAGACGGTCGACTTTCTCACTGCATTCGATTGGCCCGGCAATGTTCGCCAACTAGAGAACGCGGTCTACCGGGCCATCGTGCTGGCCGACGCGCCCTATCTGCAACCCTACGATTTCCCGGCGATCTCCGGGGTCAAGGCACCGCCACCAGAGTTGACGGCGCCCAACTTCGCGATGCTACCGACGGCGGCGGAACTACTGGCTGAGATGCCCAAGGATGCGCCAGTTCGTATTCTCGATGGTCGCGGTCACCTACGGACCCTGGAAGAGATCGAGCGCGATCTGATCCAGTTGGCCATCGAAATCTATGCCGGTCACATGAGTGAAGTTGCCCGACGCCTCGGCATTGGCCGCTCTACCCTCTATCGCAAGGTCCGCGAACAGGGCCTGGAAGATCTGGTGAAAGGAGCGAACGATGAAACTGACGATCTTAAGACCCAAGTCGCGTGACGAACGGATTAAGGACCTGATCCGTCAGGGCAGACGCGCTGCCGCACGAATGGCGGTGCTACCCAGCCAAACGGGCTATCTCACGATACCTTGACCATCCGCTTACCTCGGTTCTCGCCGGCCAACAGACCAATCAGGCCGGCGGGGGTGTTTTCCAGGCCTTCAATCACGTCTTCCTGCACCTTAAGCCGTCCGTCGGCGACCCAGCCCTGCAGATCTGACAGAGCCTTGGCGTCTTTGTCGCGGAAATCCGAGACGATGAACCCCGTCACTGCCAATCGCTTGGTCACGATCAGACCTGGGATGCCGCGCGGGCCATGTGGCGGGGCGGCACCGTCATACTGCGAGACGGCGCCGCAACAGGCGATGCGTCCGTGATTGTTCATATTGAACAGGCAAGCCTCGAATATGTCGCCGCCGGTATTGTCGAAATAGACATCAATCCCGTTGGGACACGCCTCGCGTAAAGCTCTACGGATGCCGCCAGCCTTATAGTCCACTGCCGCGTCGAAGCCGAGCTCATCGACCAGCCACGCGCACTTCTCCGCACCCCCTGCCACGCCCACGACCTTGCAGCCCAGGATCTTGGCGATCTGGCCGACCAGGGAGCCAACTGATCCCGCCGCCGCAGACACGACAACCGTCTCACCGGCCTTGGGGCGTCCGCATTCCATCAGTCCATGATAGGCAGTTAGACCCGCCACGCCATAGACGCTGAGTAGGTGGGTCAAGGGCTTGAGGTCGGCCAGCTTGGAAAGTCGCTTGCCCGGCAAGACCGCATAGTCCTGCCAGCCTGTATCAGCGAACACCAGATCGCCGGGTATCAGGCCGGCTGTGTTCGAGGT
This sequence comes from Alphaproteobacteria bacterium, assembly GCA_031367485.1. Classification (GTDB taxonomy): domain Bacteria; phylum Pseudomonadota; class Alphaproteobacteria; order Caulobacterales; family Caulobacteraceae; genus Phenylobacterium. The sequence goes on from JANLPX010000278.1 coordinate 8,792, forward strand.
CACCACTTCAGCCAGTGCGCCGCCCGCCATCACATCCCCCGCCGCCAAGGCCGCGCGATAGGTCGCCCCCTGCATCCAGGCCCGGTTAGCTGCGTCGAGCGATATGTAGCGCGTCCGTAGCAATATCTCGTTCTCACCCGGGGTCGGGACCTGGGTTTCGATCATCTCAAAATGCTGAGGCCCCAACTGGCCCGTGGGCAATTCACGCAGGACGATTTGGCGGTTGGGCATGGCGTAGCTCCCTGATTTTCGCTCACCATGCGACGAATAGCCGGGCCGCACCAGATCGTCCGTCGAATGTCGTTTTCTTGTGCAAGGAAACCGCCTATAGAAGCGCTGCTCTACGCACCGCCCGGCCGCAAGGTCGGGCGCCGTCATTTTGGGAACGTGGTTATGACTGACATTCTGATGCCGAAGGCGACCGCCGTGTGGTTGGTCGACAACTCCTCTCTGACCTTCGATCAGATCGCCGATTTCTGCGGCCTGCATCCCCTGGAAGTAAAGGGCATTGCCGACGGCGAAGTGGCGCGCGATATCCGCGGTGCTGACCCGATCGCCAACGGTCAGCTCAACCGCGAAGAGTTGGACTCAGCCCAGTCCAATGCGAAATACATGATGAAGGCCCAAAAGAGCCGCCACGCTGAGCTCTTGAAGCCGACCAAGAAGGCTCCCCGTTACACACCGGTTTCACGCCGCCAAGATCGCCCAGACGCGATCGCTTGGTTCATCAGAAACCACCCCGAAGTTACGGACGCTCAGCTCTCTCGCCTACTTGGAACCACCAAAGCGACCATTGATCAGGTCCGCAATCGGACGCACTGGAATTCGGCCAATATCAAGCCTGTCGATCCTGTGACACTCGGTCTGTCCACACAGATGGAGCTGGATGCCCTAGTCCGCAAAGCCGCTGACAAACGGGCAAAGGACGATGCAAAGCGCGGCATCACGGCTCCGGATGGTCCGACTTTGGCGGCCGCGTCACAGGTTGGAACCGTCGAGGCTGATGATCAGAACGACTAGGGTCCCGATCCACGACGTTAGTGGGGCCGGGCGCGTAGAGCTTCCATTTCTTCCTTCAGTCTCAGTTTGCGTCGCTTCAGGTCTTGCAGCTTGCTGGCGTCTGCCGCGGGGCGAGACAATTCGTCATTGATTGCTTTGTCGAGGTTCTGGTGACGGGATCCCAGTTCGCGGATGCGAGCTTCAATGGCCATGGTTGAGCGACTCCTTCCAGGCTAAGACTGGAAGGAGTGAACACCCGCTGGTCTGGTCTGTCAGATCACATATGCTTGCACAGACCAAAATCCTGCGCATTTGGATCAATTTAGATAGGACAAGGCCGCGTGACCAAGACTGTGCCTTCGCGTTTGGTGGTTGGGATATCGGGCGCAAGTGGGGTCACCTACGGCCTGCGCGTGCTAGACGCTTGCCGAGAAATGGGTGTTGAGACCCACCTAATCCTATCGCGTGCAGCGGCCTTGACCATCGCGCAGGAGACCACTTTGTCTGTCGCAGACGTCCAGGCTAGGGCCGACGTAACCTATAAGGTTGGCGATGTCGGCGCGTCGATTGCGTCGGGCTCTTTCAAAACCTTAGGCATGATTGTTGCGCCCTGCTCGGTGCGAACTATGAGCGAAATCGCGTCTGGCGTGACGTCATCCCTTCTGACTCGCGCAGCCGACGTAACCCTCAAAGAGCGTCGTGACTTAGTGCTGATGGTGCGTGAAACGCCGCTGCATCTGGGTCACCTACGCACCATGGTTCGCCTCGCAGAGATGGGAGCGATTATTGCGCCGCCCCTGCCGGCTTTTTATGCCAACCCGAAGTCGATTGACGAGATGGTCGATCAGTCGGTCGGCCGCGCCCTGGATCTATTCGGTTTGTCCTGGAGCTCCGTTAAGCGTTGGGGTGAGCACATTGGTCCCGTAAGCGGTGATCCCGCATGACGCTGTGGGCCTGGACACTTGCGGTCTATGAAAGGCCTAAGGTCCCGCAGGCTTGCCTGAAGCTGCAGGATGATCATGGCCTGAGCACGGCCTTTCTGCTCTGGGCAGTGTGGGCAAATGATCTTGATACCCAGACCCTGTCTAAAGGGGCCGCGATTGCGAAGTCTTGGGAAGCCGAGGTCCTGATCCCAGTGCGGCATGTCCGACGGTGGCTCAAGGCTCCCATCGCGGGCATTGCAGACTTGCCGCGAGAGACCCTGAGGCAAGGGGTCAAATCAACTGAGTTGGACGCTGAACGACTCTTGATGGAAAGCCTCGCAGCGCTGAAATCGAAAGGTACTACATCCAGTGCTACGCTGGAAAGCCTGCGGGCTGCAGTCGCAGCCTGGGGCAGTCAGAATGCCGATGATGCCTTGAAAGTGTTGGCCGACGCCTTGGATTGAGCGCCTTTACGCGCTCATGGCGTTTGCGCATCATTGGTGCTGTCGGTTTGGGGCGTGCGTATGAACGATCACGAAGACGAAGATCCAGAAGTTGCGATCGGCAAGGCCCGGTTGGCGGTTGCCCAACAAGAGCACGCCGACCTTGACGCTGCGGTTCAGGCTCTAACCTCGTCGCCTGTACCCGACATGATGGTCATCGGGCGGCTGAAGCGCAAAAAGCTCGCCTTGAAAGACGAGATTGAGCGGCTGAAGGATCAACTGATCCCCGATATAATTGCTTAGCTAGCAGCCCGGCGTTCGCGTTTGTTCGCGAACATCGCGGCGTCGGCTTGAGCCACCAAGACCTCTGGGTCTGTTTCAGGGCTGATTTCCCGCACACCGAATGAGATATGTAAGGGCGCTGACCAGTCGCCGAAACGGATCGGGCTGTCTTCAATGCCTTTTGCCAAGCTTGCGGCTTTGGCCTGAGCGGTCTGTTCATCTGCCTGGACAAGGATCACCGCAAACTCATCACCGCCCATACGACCTACAATATCACTCTCGCGAATGCTGCCAGCCAAGCGTTGCGCGACGGCCTGTAGGGCGGCATCGCCCGCAGCGTGGCCAAACCGATCATTGACCCGCTTGAAACCATCCAGATCGAAGTAGACGAGGCTAGCTGGCGAGCCATAGCGTTGCGCAAAGGTTTGGATCCGGCCAAGCTCGCGCACAAAGGCTCTTCTGTTGAGAACCGGCGTCAACGGATCGCGATCAGCCAGTTCCTCAGCCTCGGTGAGCATCACCTTCAAGCGCGCCACTTCACCGCGCAGGTCATCAATCTCGGTGAGCAGGGTCTTAACCGCACCCTGCACTGCCGGTGTCAGGTCGGCTTCCGACAGTCCCAAGAAGGCCGTCTTGTCGGTGGGTGTGGACGCGGCCGCGGTTGCATAGGCTCCCGCTTGCGCCAGGGCGCGTTTTCGGATCGCCGAAAAGGGCTCGTTAAGTGCGCCGGAAACCTTCATGGGCTCTATCCAGAATCAGCGAGTGACTCGCCACAAAGAGAATCTAGCCGTCCTTGGTTGCTCACGCAAAGCACGTGCCTATACTCCGCGCCTTTCCGGAAGGGATGAACCTCATGAGCGCGCCTTGCGCATCTGTTGCGATCATCATGGGCAGTCGCTCTGACTGGCCCACAATGAAGGGCGCTGCCGACAGTCTAACTGCCTTGGGCGTGACCTGGGAGGCTAAGGTCGTGTCAGCTCACCGCACGCCTGACCGAATGTTTGCCTTTGCTAAGGGGGCCAAGGCGGCTGGGTTCAAGGTGATCATCGCTGGTGCTGGCGGTGCGGCGCACCTGCCGGGCATGACCGCCTCAATGACCGACCTACCGGTGCTCGGCGTGCCCGTTGAGTCCAAAGCGCTCAAGGGCATGGATAGCCTTCTTTCCATCGTCCAGATGCCAGCCGGTATCCCCGTGGCAACCCTGGCCATCGGAGAGGCGGGGGCAAAGAATGCTGGTTTATTGGCCGCCAGAATCCTTGCGCTCGCTGACCCAGCGCTAGCTGTGCGACTTACGGCCTATAGCGAAAACCTCGCCGCCAGTGTGGCGGAAGCCGTCGAAGACGCCTAAGTCAGACTATGTTTCCGCTTGTTCCCGGTTCGACCATAGGCATCATCGGCGGTGGCCAACTTGGCCGGATGCTGGCCCAGGCTGCAAGCCGCTTGGGGTTTGATGTGGCGGTGCTTGAACCAGAGCCTGACTCGCCCGCTGCACGGGTGGCGACCCACGTCATCGTGGCCGCATACGACGATCCTGTGGCGCTGACCCAACTGGCCAAGCTTGCGGACGTCGTCACTTTTGAATTCGAGAACGTCCCGGCGGCGGCGCTAGCCCAGTTAGAGACGCTGGGAGTCCCCGTTGCACCCAACGCCCGCGCGCTCGCGGTCGCCCAGGACCGGGTCGACGAAAAGACATTTTTAAATGAGGCAGGGGTTCACACCGTCGCCTTTGCACCAGCCCAGACGCCGAAAAGCGCAACGGAGGCGGTCGCCAGTCTTGGTGCTCCTGCCCTGATGAAAACCCGGCGCGATGGCTATGATGGCAAGGGTCAGAAATGGGTCGAACATGTCGCCAATGCGGCGCGCATATTCAAGGCGTTGGGCGCTAAGCCCGTCATTCTGGAGGCCCCGGCCGATTTTGTGCGGGAATTGTCTGTGATTGCTGCGCGGGGAAGGGACGGCGAAATTGCCGTCTATCCCCTGGCTGAAAATCACCACGAGAACGGCGTCCTCCGCCGCTCCGTTGCCCCAGCCGAAGTAACTGATCATGTAGCAGCCCAAGCCGAAAGGATCGCGGCCCAGGTGCTGGCCGGGTTAGACTATGTTGGCGTCATCGGCATCGAACTGTTCGAACTCGCCGACGGCCGTCTGCTGGTCAATGAGATCGCGCCGCGAGTCCACAATACCGGCCATTGGACGATGGATGGCTGCGAAGTCGATCAATTCGAGCAACACATCCGTGCCGTCGCGGGATGGCCCCTAGGGCCTACTCACGCCCTGGTGCATGTCGAGATGCTGAACCTCCTGGGTGACGAGGTTCTAAGCTGGAACAAGCTGGCCGCCGAGCCAGAGGCGCGCCTACATCTCTACGGGAAGCGTGAGGCCAAGCCCGGCCGCAAGATGGGCCACGTCAATCGGTTGCGCCCGCTAGACCGTACCTAACCTTCGGCTGGAATCGCTGAGAGCGCCTCTTCCAACTCAAGGAAGCTGGGTTGGGCACCGGACGGCACATTGCCTCGACCGATCTCGACCGAGATCTGTGCCGCGTTGCCATGCAGGTGGGCGACGAGCACCGCCTGGATGATCCGATAAAATGCCCCATCCTCATCAACGACCTGGGTAAGCCGCGTTGCGAATGGTCCGACCAGTCCATAGGCCAGGAACACACCAAGGAAGGTTCCGACCAGCGCCCCGCCGATCATTTCGCCCAGAACTTCCGGCGGCTCCGTAATGGCCCCCATGGTCTTGATCACGCCCAGCACGGCGGCCACGATGCCGAGGGCGGGCAAGGCGTCAGCCAAGTTTTGAATGGCGTGGGCGGGGGCCAAGCCTTCATGGTGATGCTTTTCAAGCTGCTTTTCCATGGCGTCCTCGACCTGATGGGGGTCTTCGAGGTTCATGGTCATCATCCGCAGGGTGTCGCAGATGAAATCGACAGCGAAGTGATCCTTCAAGATTCTGGGAAACCGAGAGAAGATCGAAGATTCTTTCGGATTCTCAATATGGCTTTCCAAAGCAATGACGCCCTTGGATTTCATCGTCTTGGTCAGCAGGAACAGCAATGAGAGCAGGTCACGATAGTCGGACGGCTTCCATTTCGGACCTGCGAAAACCTTGGCCAAACCTCCGCCGCTACCCTTGATCACGGTCATGGAATTGCTGATCAGAAAGCTGGCGACGCCGGCACCGCAGATCGCCATCAGCTCGTGCGGCGCGGCCTCAATTATGACGCCCATATTGCCGCCCGACATGATGTAGCTGCCGAACACCAGGCCAAACAGCAGTACGATGCCGATGATCTGAAACATGAGTTACGCCGTCCCGATGGATTCTGGCCGGAGCATCGTCGTTAATGCTTAATGGGGCGTGAGCAATTATGGGGTTTGCGCCAGATCGTTGCGGGGCTAGGAGGCAGGCATGTCCCTAAGCGCCGCCGAACCCAAAGGTTTACCCAAGCAAACCTTTGCCATCATCTTCGGCGTCTCGCTGGCCACCGCCATGGGCAATACCGGGATGATCTCGGTTTTGCCGGCCATTGGGCGCTCGATCGGTATTCCCGACCCGATGGTGGCGGCGGTGTTTTCGCTCTCGGCCCTGATGTGGGCCTTCTCCTCACCGTTCTGGGCGCGGGCGTCGGATCGCTATGGCCGAAAGCCCCTGATGCTCGTCGGCTTGGCCGGGTTCATGGTCTCCATGTCTCTCTGCGCCCTAGTGGTGGGGGCGGGCCTGCGACACATGGCGACCCCCATCGTCATCTTCATACTATTTCTCTTGGCCAGGGCGCTGTTCGGCCTGTTCGGCGCGGCCTCAAACCCCGCCACCCAGGCTTATCTGGCCGAGCACACCCCCATCGAGCAACGCACCCAATCCATGTCCAGCCTGGCGGGTGCCTTTGGATTGGGCACCGTGATTGGACCGTTCATCGCCCCGCTTTTCGTCTTGCCCGGTGTGGGATTGGCAGGCCCGATGCTCGGCTTCTCCCTGATCGCTGGGATCATGCTGGTGGTGGTCTGGAGAAAGCTTCCGGAGAGCGAGTATCGCCCGATCTGGACGCCACCGGTCAAGGGCGCCGCCAAGGTCAAGGAAAAGCCCATGTGGCGCGATCCCCGTATCACGCCTTTCCTGATCTACGGCTTCATCGTTGCCGTCAGCCAGACCGCCCAGGGCCAAACCTTAGGCTTCCTTATCATCGACAAGCTGAAGATGTCGCCGGCCCAAGCTCAGGGCTTTATCGCCGTGGCCATGATGTTCGGTGCCGTCGCGGGCTTGCTGGCCCAATGGGGCATCATTCGGATGTTTGAAATGACCCCACGCCAGTTAATGCGTTGGGGCGTCGCGATCGCCGCAGCCGGCAACCTTCTGGTGGCGTTCTCACCCGACTATTGGACCGTGGTGGTGGGCTATGCGATCTCCAGCCTGGGCTTTGGCTTGGCACGGCCGGGCTTTACGGCAGGCTCCTCTTTGGCGGTCGGCCTGGGTGAACAGGCCCGCGCCGCCGGGGCCATAGCGGCGGTCAACGGTGTCAATGTGGTCTTGGCTCC
>JANLPX010000285.1:0-2568 GCA_031367485.1 Alphaproteobacteria bacterium
GCGCGCCGCACCAGTTTCCACAGGACGTTGGCGCACTCGGCGACCAGCAGATCGGGCGCAAGCAACTCATGCTGCAGGCGAAGTTCCAAAGCTTGAACAGAGCCGGTCTCGGGTATCACCCACTTCACAACCACGCTGGCATCGACGACCAGCCGACTCACCGCTCGTCACGGCTTTCACGCAGGAGGACTTCGGACGGCGTATGGGGCCGGTCCCCGATCATCGCCCGCAGCTTCGCCGCCAGCTCCTCGAAATCGGGCGCCGGCTCGGCCGTCAGCGCCTGACGCAGAATCTCGCGGTGCTCGGCCTCCGCCGAACGACCATGGCGCGCGGCGCGCATCTTCAGCCGGCGGATCAGGTCTTCTTCAAGATTGCGGACGCTCAGGCTGGTTGGCATGATCTGATACCATTGATGGCAATGTCATCACTGGTATCATTCCTGGACTTCGGCGACAAACGCAAAACACCCCGGCGTCGCCGCCGGGGTGTCTGCTGACCGTTGTGCAGTCAGACCGTTGTGCAGTCAGACCGTTGGATCAGACAGCGACGAACCGCCGGCGCGAACGCAGCACTGCGCCCATGCCGCCAAAGCCCAGTAACATCATCGCCCAGGTGGCGGGTTCCGGCACGGCGCCGGACCCCGGCTTCGAAGAGCCGAAGGTGATGTTGTCATAGCCGGTCTGATTGGCCGTGCCGCCGAAATCGATCGACCGGGCGGTGCCGGCGAACGACACGCCGATCGGATCCCAGTTGCAGAACGTGCCGCTCGGGTCGCCCGTGCAATTGTTGGCGGTGTGCTGGGCGGCGAGATTGATCGAGCCCAGAATGCTGCCCGTAGCGCCGACGCCGCTCCAGACATTGATCGTCGCCGCTGTGGACGAGGTGTAGAAGAACGAGAAGCCGGTGGTGAAACCCGCCGCAAAGTCGAGGATCGCATTGTTGGACTGCAGGAAGAACATGATGGTGTCCTTCGTCGGCTCATTGGCGAAGTTGCCGCTGCCGCCCGCGTCGGCGTCAATCAGCGCCAGCGTCGGGCCAGAGAACGAGACGCCATAGTTGGTGCCGGCGCCGCCGTTGTAATAGTTGCCGACCGCCTGTTGGTCGCCGATGCCCTCGAAATCGAGGGTGATGACGGCGGCTTTGGACGTTGCGGCCATTGAGAGTGCGGCGAACGCGGCCGCAGCAAAGAGCGTCTTTTTCATGGTTGAAAGCCCCACAACTTGCGCCAAACGGGCGGCGCGCCCTACGCTAGTCGTTACTCAAAGGTTAGCAAACGTGACTCCAAACGCTCAACTTGGCAATACGTTTTATCGTAGAGGTTGAAGTTCGCCTCTCAGGCGAACAAGAATTGCAATCTAAGATGGATTTTCCAGCACATCCTAGGCTAGGGCTAGCGTCCGCGCCTTTGCCAGACGCAAGATAGCCTCGTCCAGGGTCGCATCGCCCTTGGAAAAACACAGCCGCACGATGTGGGTGACCGGGCACGTCTCATAGAACGCCGAGACCGGTATCGCCGCCACGCCGGCCTCCCGGACTGCCCGAAGACAGAAATCCCGGTCGCCCTCGGTGATCCCCGAGGCCTCCAGGTCGAGATTGAGGAAGTAGGTGCCGTCGTTGGGCAGCACTGCGAAACCTTCTCGGCGAAGTCCCTGGATCAAACGGTTTCGGGACCGCTCCAGATCGCGCGGCATGCGCGTAAACCAGTCGCTGGCGTTTTCCAGGCCCCAGGCGACGGCGGTCTGCAGGTTGGGCGGGGTGGTGAAGGTCAGGAACTGGTGCGCGCGGGTCAGGGCATGGGTCAGGGCGGGCGCGGCGCAGAGGTAGCCCACTTTCCAGCCGGTCAGCCCGAACATCTTGCCAGCCGAGCCGATCTTGACGCACCGCTCACGCATGCCGGGATAGGCCATCAGCGGCCGATGGCAGGCGCTGGCGAACACCACCTGCTCCCAGACCTCGTCGCAGACCGCGACCGCATCGTGGGCGACGCAGAACGCGGCCAGTAGGGCCAGATCCTCATCCGGCAGCACAATCCCGGTGGGGTTCATTGGATTGTTCAGCACCACCAGCTTGGTGTGGTCGCTGAACGCCGCCTCCAGCATCGCCCGGTCGAACCGCCAGTGCGGCGGCTTAAGCGTCACCAGCTTCGGAACGCCGCCGGCCCGCCGGATCACCGGCAGATAGCTGTCATAGAACGGCTGGAAGACAATCACCTCGTCGCCGGGTTCGATCAGCCCGAGGAAGCTGACCGCCAGGGCCTCGGTCGCTCCTGAGGTGATGGTGACTTCGCTGGCCCAGTCCAGTTCCAGCCCCTGGGTGCGGCCATAGTGCGCCGCCACCGCCTGGCGCAACTCGGGCAGGCCGGTCATCGGCGGATACTGATTATAGCCATTCAGCACCGCGTCCGCCGCCTTGGCGCGCACCGCTTCGGGGCCCGGGTCATCGGGATAGCCCTGACCCAGATTGATCGCCCCCAACTGGGCGGCGAGACCGGTCATCTCGGCGAAGACGGTGGTGGGCAGGGCGGAATAGATTGAGTTGGCCATCGCACTGATCTTGGCGACAGTCTGC
>JANLPX010000287.1:0-6589 GCA_031367485.1 Alphaproteobacteria bacterium
CAAGACGGGCTCCAAGTCAGCCATGGAAGAGTCCATGCTCGATTTCGCCGAAAACGTCGAACCCAGCAGCCGCCTCTCCTGCCAGATTAAGGTCAGCGATGAGTTGGAAGGCCTGATCGTCCGCATGCCGGAAAGCCAGCACTAGTCCGGAAATCTCCCTCCCAGTGATGGGGAGGTACAGATCGCCCAGCGATCCGGGTGGGCCAGTTCGACGAGGTGAGCCAGGTTTCCAAACCTCTCTACCATGAGGCTCCGTAGCTCTTCCCTTCCACGGGGTGGGGAGGAAGGCTATGGCGCTAGAACCCCAGCTCCGGATGCGCTGCCGCACCCTGCGCACTCTCTGGCAGGTGGCAGGTGAAGGTGGCACCAGAGCCCGGTACACTCTCAAGCTCCACCCAACCTCCGTGCAGTTCGACCAACGACTTCACCAGCGCCAAGCCCAGACCCTGACCGCCGCGCTCACGCCCGGTGAACCGGTCGAAGATGTGGGCTTGCATGTCGAAGGCCACCCCGCGCCCCGTGTCTGCCACCCGCAGCTTGACCTCCCCAGACTCCCGCTGGGCGCTCAAGGTCATGCTACCCCCGGCCGATGTCTGCCGCAGGGCGTTCTCTGTCAGGTGATCAATGATTTGCGCCAGCCGCCGCGTATCGCCCCGAATGAGGCCAATCGCATCTGAGTGTTCGACGTTCAGGGTCAGGCCTGCCGCCAGAATCCGCTGTTCCCAGCGCTTGGCTGCGCTGGTCAACAGGTTGGTCACATCCACATCGTCGAGGTCTAAGGCCATTTCGTCGGCATCAATCTGGGCCATATCCAGTACATCATCGATGGATCGCGCCAACTGGGTCGCGGCCTGACGCACCGAACCCGCATGGCCCCTGCTGCGGTCAGAGAGGTCGCCGGAGTGTTCCAACAGCTCCGAATAGCCGATGATCGTAGTCAGGGGCGTACGTAGCTCATAGGAGACATTGGCGACGAAATCGCGCTTTAGCCGTTCTGCCTCGGCCAGAGCCGCCGACCGATCGGCCAAGGCGCTCTCCAGCTTGCGCGCATCAGTCACGTCGGCAAACGCGATCAACGTGGCCCCGTCGGGCAGGGGGCGCGACTGATAAACCAGAATCCGCGAGTCCGAGGTCTTGGCCTCGCCCGACATCGGTGCGCGCGCTTGCGGATCGGTGTCGGCCACGCGCCCCTTCAGTTCGCGCCAGAAGTCCCGGTCATGTAGGCGTGGAATGCACAGCTCCACCACGCCTTCGAAATCGTGAGCTTGGCCCAACTGCTGATCGCTGATGTTCCAGAACCGCTCAAAGGCCTCGTTATGCAGCCTCAGCCGTCCGTCGGAACCGAACACGGCAACCGCATCGTTCAGCTTATCCAAGGTCGCCTGCTGCACCTGGATTAGGGCGTTATACTGAGACTTCAGCCTCAGTTCCCCGGTCATGTCGGAGAACAGCAGCACGATCCCGCCCAGAGGATGGGGCTGGCGCACCACGCGCAGGGTCCGCCCGTCTGGCAGGCTCCACAGATCGTCGGGCACGGCCTCTAGCTTTTCATAGCGCTCCAGCTCGCTCGCTTTCCACTTAGTATAGTCTGCGGTCTCTGGAAGGCGGCGTCTCTGCCGTAGTCGATCCAATACCTCGCCGTGGGTCGGCCGCTCGGCCAGCCAAGCCGGTTCCAGACCCCACATCTGGGCAAAGGCTGTGTTGTGGAAACTGAGGCGCTTGGTCTGGGAGAAGACCGCGACCGCATCGGCAATATGATTCAAGGTCTCGTCATGCGCCTCAATATTGCGTTTGAGAGCCTCGCGTAGCTCCTCTGTCTCGGTGACGTCATCGGTCCAGACCCCGACCCCGCCGCCGTCCAGCGGTTGCGCTGTGACGCGCAATGCCCGCCGGCGTCCGCCCAGCGCCACCCAACGCAAAGCCTCGCGTGTCTGGCCCAGATTGGCGGCCTCGCTGGCCAGGGCGTCGGCCCCCTTGTCAAAGGTCGCGCCCCTTTGGCTAGCCTCATCCAGGCTCGCAGCGCCCACGGCGCTCAGCCACGCGGCATTGACCCAGATCGCGTCCCCGTCCGCAGCGGCAATCCAGGCCGGACCCGCCCGAGCATCGAGCAGGGCGGCAAAGCGTGGCGCGGTGGGCAACCCGGTATCCTCGCCGATCACTGATGACAGGCGAAGCCAAGCCAAGGCGCCCGCCGCTCGGCCCTCGACCGCCACCACGCCACCTGGCCCGCGCACCTCAAAGGCACAGGTCTCGCCCCGCTCAAACAGTGCCCGCAACCGACGCGCATGGTCAGGATCGGCCCGCATGAGGGCAGCAATCACCGCCTGGGGGTCGGGTTCAAACAAGCCCAGCGCTGCACCGCAAATGGTCAGGCTCTCCTCGCCAGAAGCCAGCAAAGCTCGCCCGTCCTCGACCGCCAGCAAGGCCGAATCAAACGCTTCGGCTGAGGCTTGGCTGGTCTCAGCCCGCACTTCTAGCCCCGCCACTAGGGCCCGCAATTCCTCGATCCGGTCTTGGGCTAGCCTGCGTTGATGTAAGGCCCACAGGGTCGCGCACAGCGCCAGGATCACCGATCCAGCCGCCGCCGCTAGGATCAGGTCCATCTCGCTCATCGCGCCGAAACCGACGTCGTTGCCCATGCCTGCCGAATCATCATGTCGAACATAGGCTGCTCCGCGATTTTCAGCGATGATGGCGCCGATGAGCGCGATCCTCTACCCCATAGCCGCAAGTTCGGAAGCCGCTTTGGCGGGTATGAACCCTCGTGCGGCCCGCCAGAAAGAGGCCGAGGCCGTAGCCGGTGAGGCCGTGGCCTTTGTTACGGTCTGCCTCGATCCAACCTTTGCCAGCTTGGAGGCAGCGCTCAATTACCATGCCGGGCGCCTGGATGATGATCGCCCAGGTCACCGTGCCGCGGTCGCCCCAGAGGACCGCTTTTGCCAACTGACCCAGGTTATGGCCCAGGGCGCTGCGGCCAAGCCGGTTCAGCCTAGCCTGAAAGATGGACGACGCTGGCCGGCCCCGCCTACTATCCCAGCCAACACCGTCTGGCGGTTACAGGTGTCGTTTTGGCGTCCGGTCTCAGCCGCGCCCGACATTCCCGATACCCCCGCACAAACCCAAGCCCGCAAGGCTCGCCGTGGCGTGCGCGAGCCCGTAGACCCCAAATCCCTGCGCGCGCTGACCCGTCAGCCGCTATTGCCCGTCAAACCGCAACAACCCCTCGACATCGGCTTGTTCGAAGTGCGCCTCCCCGAAAACCCGAACATCATCGTGCCCGATGAGTGACCACGCCCCAACCCTGGATGACCTAGCCGCCCTGGCCGAGGCGGCATTTGCGGCGCTTCCGGTGGAGGTACGTAGCCTCACAGGCGACGTTCTCTTCCGCGTCGATGATTTTCCCGATCAAGAGGTGCTCGATACCCTGAACATCGACGACCCCTTCGAGCTTACCGGGCTCTATCAGGGTACCGACCTCGCACACCGCTCCGTCTTTGATCCAAGCCCAGAGCCCGCCCGCATATTTCTCTATCGCCGCCCCATCCTCGATGAATGGATCGACCGTGGCGACATCACCCTGCTGGATCTCATCACTCACATCCTGGTCCATGAAATCGGTCACCACTTCGGTCTCAGCGACGGGGATATCGAGGCTATCGAGGCCAATACCTAGGGCAGCTTGGCACCCCCAATGTTCGCGCTAAACGCGTTAGATAATATACTAATCGCAGAAAACGACTTCGCGATGGAACTATTTTTGAGTGTGGCGACTAACCTTAGGTAGTTCAACCTAAGGGCACCATATGACACCTATCGTCAAAGCTATTCTATTGACGTTCGTTTGTGCCCTAACGGCCGTAACATCGCCCGCTATCGCACAGTCCATGGCGCGCGGTGTCTTGATCTCTTCGTCGCCGCTCGGCGGCGCTCCGGCCGGTTCTTCAGCCTATCGGATTCGGTACCAGTCCCGCGCCGTGGGCGGCGGACGCAATATAGTTACAGGCGTGATCATCGTGCCTAATGGCCCGGCACCGCGAGACGGTCGCGACGTGGTGGCATGGGCGCATGGCACATTCGGGGTCGCCGAAAGCTGCGCACCATCGCAGAGCAAAGAGCTTTATAGCAGTATAGCTGGCCTGGATGCGATGCTGGCGGCGGGTTACGCCGTCGTCGCCACCGACTATGCAGGGCTCGGCACGCCGGGGCCACATCCTTACCTCGCGGGCAACGGCAGTGCCTATTCGGTACTGGATTCGGTTCGGGCCGCCCGCGAATTCGGTCGTGGTAGTATCGGCAATCGCTACGTGGTTTGGGGCGAGTCCCAAGGTGGCCATGCAGCACTCTGGTCGGCTCAGTTTGCTGCGAACTATGCACCTGAACTCAAACTTGTCGGTGCCGCCGCCGCTGCACCGCCAACCGACCTCAAAGAGAATCTGACGGGCGGCACAAACCCGCTGATCAAGGCATTGCTGACGGCCTACACCGGCAGCAGCTGGTCGCAGACCTATAACATTCCGCTGTCCACGATCTTGAAACCCGTCGGCCAAGACTTGGTGCGGCGGCTGGCCCGCAATTGCGTTTCCACAGATCCGGTCGCTCTAAGGACCAAGATCGGGCTGTTCCGTTTGTCGGGCTCGCTGGCGAATGTCGACATCAGCAAGTCGCCGCCTTGGGCCGAACAATTGCGCCGCAATTCGGTTCAGCCCAGCGGTTTCTCCGTCCCGGTGTTCATTGCCCAGGGGTCGGTCGATCCGATCGTTGCGCCTAACGTCACGCTCAATTTCGCGCAATCCTTGTGCCGCAGCCGCGCGGTTCCGGTTCGATATTTTGCCGTCGAGGGCGGAGATCATTTCTCGATCGGTAAGCGAAGTGCGGATGCGACCGTCCGCTGGATCGGGGATCGGTTTGCCGGTCAGCAGGCACCCGATGATTGCGGCCAATTCTAACTCACCCCTACGGAGACGATCATGACACGCAGGCTTATTCTCTCATCCCTGGCGGCCGCGATGCTCGCAGCACCAGCCTACGCCGCGACCCCAGGTGCCTATGCTGCACTTGACCGGCAAACATCTGCCGCCTGCATCGCAGCATCAGGTCTGCGAAACGCCGCCGTTGGGCCAGTCACGCGTTTTTCAGATAGTTTCTTGATGGACGCGCGCACCGTAACGGGCACCTACCCCCAAGCCCATATGAAGGGCGCAACGGGCACGATGTTGTGTCTCTACAACCGGCGGACCAAGCGGGCCGAAACGCAGGAAATGGCATCGCGGGCTAACCCGGTCGCAGGTACCGAAGTTAAAGATGTTTGGTGGCAGGGGATCGACATTGACGGCAGGCCTGTTGTGGCCGGTGCTGTGACCTTGATGTTTGGCTCCGATGGCAAGGCTGGCGGCAAGTCAGCCTGCAACAATTATTCGGTCAATTATACGCTGAACGGCACCGACTTGCATGTCTATCCGGGAATGATCGGCACGCGCATGGCTTGCAGCCCTTCAGCGATGGCCCAGGAAGAACAGTTCCGGGCGTTGTTCGGCGTCGCAAGCTCTGCGGTGGTCCAACCTGACGGAACAATGACTTTAACCGGGCCAAACGGTCAATCGCTGCGCTTCGCGCGGGCAGCGACCCCTAATAATTAACAGAAAAAATGGAGGTTATCGTGACCAAGCAACTCATTCGACTAACCATCGTAACCGCGCTCGCGGTTGCGCAAATCGGCCCTGCAGTCGCCCAGCCGACTTCACCCACGCAGGGCGGCCCGCAGATTTCGCCTCCGCGCCCTGACGTGCCACAGATCCAGCCGCCGCGCCCGATCCCGGTCAGACCAGTGCCTGTCCGCCCCGTCCCTGTCCGTCCAGTGCCTGTCCGTCCAGCTCCTATCGGTGTCTTCCCGGTCCCACCGCCGGTGATCGAACGGCCCCAAATCCAGCCGCCAATCTACCCTGGTCGCAATTTCGCTGGCTTTGTGCGCTGCGAGTCTTTCAACAATCGCTGGCGCCAGTGCAATGCCAACACAAGAGGCCGGGTCGAGCTGGTTCGCGCACTGTCTGGAACTTGCCAGCGAGGCCGTAGCTGGGGAATGACGGCAAACTACGTCTGGGTCGAGCGTGGATGCCGCGCTGATTTCGGCTACGGATACGCTAACGTCGGCAATCCCTACCCCGTACCTCAACCGCAACCGGTCCGCGACCGAGGTCCCAGCGCCGGTGCAGTCATCGCCGGTGTCGTTGTCGCAGGCAGTTTGATCGCGCTTCTGGCAAGCCAGAATAAATCGGCCACGCCAGCAGCATCGACCCCACCAGAGCCGCAGACCTTCCCGGCTGGCCCGCCCGCAACCTTGAGTGCTGATCTCTCGTCAATCCCGAGCGAGGCGCAGTCAGCGGTGCAAAGTTGCATGTTCGATGCTGCGCGCCAGATCGGCGTGACGGGTGGAACAAAGCTCCGCTATGAACGCACAACGTCGCTTGAGCCTGGCAACGGCGGTTGGCGCTTCCGTGCCGCAATGGTCGCTTCCTACCCCAACGGTGACCGCGCGCTCGACATGTACTGCCGGGCCACACCGACGAAAGTCATCCAGCTCGACTTTTCATAG
>JANLPX010000295.1:0-2244 GCA_031367485.1 Alphaproteobacteria bacterium
TCAGGCCTGCTCAAGGCATCTGGCGTTGCGGGTCCCTATGTGTTGCTGGGTCACTCCTTGGGGGGCCTCTATGCTGAGTATTTCGCGGCCCACCATCCAAGCGAGGTAGCGGGATTGATATTGGAGGAGTCGCGTCCCGCGGATTTCACGCAGCGTTGTTTAGCGGCGAAGCTGGCTATGTGCGCACCGCCCCCTGCGCTCGCTCGCTTCCTGCCCAAAGGTGGGCAGGCCGAGGCGGCGGCGCTGGTCCAGACTGAGTCGCAGGTCGGTGTCGTGCCTGCAGCGTCCAAGCGCGTCCTGGTCATGTCACGTCCTATCCCGGCGGGGGCTAAGGGCTTCGACGCGCTTTGGAGCCAAGCCCAAGATGATCTGGCTGCTCGCTATGCCGCGCGGCACCTGACATCGCCTTCCGGAGGCCACTATGTTCACCGCGATCAGCGTGAGTGGTTCCTTACGCAGGTGAACGCCTTCTTGGCCGAAGCCAGGTAGGCCAGCCATACAGTACGCTTTTGTTGGGAACCGGCGAATCTATCAGCTCGAGCACTTTCTCACCTAGGTCAGCATGGGCTCCATCTGCGGGTCGGCCTTGAGCATCGCGCGTTTGTAGGCGGGGCGGGTGCCGATGCGTTGCAGGTAGGCCAGGATGTTGGGGCAGGCCGAAATGTCGTGCGGTGCAAAGGCGCGCATGGTGGTCAGCGCAAAGCCCATGATGATGTCGGCGGCGGTGAAGTCTTGACCAGCGAAATAGGGGACCTCGCCCAGACGGGCTTCCACCAGGGCCCAGGCGCGGTCGGAGCGGGCGCGCATGAATTGGGCGCGGGGGCTTTCATCGGTACCTTCGCGCGGTGCACCGGTCTGGCTAGGCAGGAACGAGGCGTTGGAGAAGTGGAACCAGAAGAGATAGTCGGCGAAGTTTGCTGCTTCGGGGCCGACGGCTAAGCGACCGTGGCCGTACTTGCCGATGATGTATTCCATGATCGCGCCGGACTCCGGCAGGACCATGCCGCCGTCGGTAATGATCGGGGCGGTGCCCAGCGGATGGAGGGCTTTGTACTCTGGTGGGCCCATGCCGCGGCCGGGCGGGACGCGGTCGTAGCGCTTTAGCGCGTAGGGAATTTCCAGTTCTTCGCAGAGCCAGACGATGCGTTCGGATTGGGAGACGCCGAGATGGTGGACGGTTAGCATGATGGGCCTGCAAAAATTTCCGGTGCGAAAGTCTTACAGGGTTTTTTGCCGAGCCGCCCAGCCTGATCACGACGGTTGCTGTACCCGTTGTTTGGGTTAGGGTCGCGGTTCGGGGAATAGCTGGGAGAGCAAGATGAGTGTTGTTGAGCCGAACGCTGCAGGCGCAAATCTGATTGCCAGGGTCAAGGCGATCCTGTTGCAACCCAAGGCGACGTGGGATGTGATTGATGGTGAGCCGGCCACGGTGGGCGGGCTCTATCGCAGTTATATCATTCCCTTGGCCCTGGTGCCGGTCGTTTGCGGCCTGATCGGGTCGCAGGTGTTCGGCTTCGGTGCGTTTGGCATCAGCTATCGTCCGCCGATCATCGGTGCGGTGGTCAGTGCTGTGGTCCAATTCGGCCTGAGCCTGGCCCACGTGTTTGTGCTGGGCCTGATCATCGATGCTTTGGCTCCACAGTTTGGCGGCACGAAGAACCCGATCCAGGCGTTTAAGGTCGCGGCCTATGCAATGACGGCGTCGTGGGTTGCCGGAGCCTTTGGATTGATCCCGGCCCTGGGCATTTTGGCCATAGCTGGGCTCTATAGCCTGTACCTGCTGTGGGTTGGCCTGCCGAAACTGATGAAGGTCGAGGCGGAGAAAGCTACGGCCTATACCGCATTGGTCATCTTAGCCGGCGTGGCTATGGCCATTGTAATCATGGTGCTGGTGGGCGGGCTGACCGCAGCCACGCGCGGTCCGAGCATGTTTGCGCCCGGCAAGGTGTCGGGTCAGATTCAGACCCCCACGGGCAATGTTGATCTGGGCAAGTTAGAAGCCGCAACCAAGTCGCTAGAGGCCGCATCGCAACAGATGCAGACCGGCAAGGGTGAGATCAAACTCACCGATCCTGAGAAGCTGAAAGCTCTGTTGCCTGCGGCAGTCGGCGGAATTGCCCGGACGGGACTGAGCGCTGAGACCGGCGGGGCCGGTGGTATGGGGGCCAGCAATGCCGAGGGTGTCTATGAGCAAGGCGACACCCGCATCGCGGTTTCGGTCACCGACATGGGCGCGGCCGGGGC
>JANLPX010000268.1:0-3411 GCA_031367485.1 Alphaproteobacteria bacterium
ACGGATCTGTAGAGAAGGCGGCGGAGCGGGAAACTGCAACGCCGCCTTCTTGCTATCTGGCGTTCCCCTCCCCACAAAACCCCCGTAATGTCGCGTGCGTTAGCGTTCGGGAGTCTCTATGAAAGTCTTGCCCACCTTAGCCTTGCTGGCCTTGACGGTCGTTTTAGCGGCTTGCTCGCCTGCTAGGCAGCCTGCAGTCCCAAGCAGCCTCACCACCATCCGTTTTGCTACCGACTGGCGCGCCCAAGCCGAGCATGGCGGCTTCTATGAAGCCGTGGCCAATGGGGAGTATGCCAAGCGTGGCTTGGACGTGAAGATCGTCCAGGGCGGACCCGGCGTGAATGTGCCGCAATTGCTGGCGGCAGGTGCGGTTGAGGCGGGCATGGGCTCCAACAGCTTCATCGCGCTGAACATGGCCAATGAGGGCGTGCCAGTGAAGGCCGTGGCCGCCATGTTCCAGAAGGACCCGCAGGTGCTGATCGCCCATCCCGACCAGGGCATTGAAAAGATAGAAGACCTGAAGGGCCACCCGATCCTGTTGTCCGACGCCTCCGTCACCGCCTTTTGGGTGTGGCTGAAATCGAAGTATGGCTTCACCGATGATCAGGTGCGCAAATACACCTTCAACTCCGCCCCGTTCCTGGCAGACAAACGCGTGGCCCAACAAGGTTATGTGACCAGCGAACCCTATACCCTAGAGAAGGAAGCTGGTCTGAAAGCTAAAGTCTTCCTCCTGGCCGACAACGGCTATCCCAGCTACGCCACCATGATCATGGTGCCCCAGAGCCTGATCGACAAAAATCCTGCTGCTGTGCGGGCCTTCGTCGAGGCCTCGGCTAAGGGCTGGCACGACTATCTCTATGGCGACCCTAAGCCCGCCGACGCCTTGATCCTGAGGGACAATCCCGAGATGGGTCAGGATGTACTGGACCAGGCTCGCGATAAGATGCGTACCTACGGAATTGTTGATGGTGGAGATGCCAAGACCGGCGGTATCGGCGTTATGACCAACGCCCGCTGGGCAGACTTCGCCAAGCTGGCAGTGGAGCAAGGGGTCTATCCCAAGACCCTAGATGCGAAGAAGGCCTACACGCTGGACTTCGTGACGGCGGCGAAGAAGTAAACGGCGTGACCCTCGTCTCCCTGGCTGACGTTGAAGTTGACTATCCCAAGCGCGGTAAGGCCCTCGGGCCATTCAACCTGACTGTTAAACCCGGCGAGGTGCTGGCGTTGGTGGGGCCTTCCGGTTGTGGAAAGTCTACGGCCTTGCGGCTGCTGGCGGGGCTCGAGGGCCCGACCCGTGGATCGCTCCAACGGACGATGGCAAAAGGCGAAACCGCCGTCGTGTTCCAGGCCCCGACTTTGGCACCGTGGCTAACGGCTCAAGCCAATGTCGCCTTGCCCCTAGAGTTATCCGGAATCCCAAAGGATACGGCATTTGCCAAGGCCGATGAGGCTTTGGCGCGAGTCGGGCTGGCAGGGGCTGAACACGCCCGTCCCGCGCAGCTCTCAGGCGGCATGGCCATGCGCGCGTCGCTTGCTCGGGCCTTGGTCACAGAACCGCGCCTGTTGCTGCTGGATGAACCCTTCGCGGCCCTGGACGAGATCACCCGCCGCACCCTAGCCGATGATGTGCTGAAGCTGTGGGCGCAGACCAAACCTGCAATCGTGTTCGTCACCCACAATGTCGAGGAGGCGGTCTATATGGCCGACCGCGTGGTGGTGGTGACCAAAGGCCCAGGACGCATAGCGGGGGAGATCGCGGTGCCCGGTACACTGCCCCGTCCAACCGGATTCCGCACCACAGCAGGGTTTCGAGAAGCGGCTGAGGCGGTTTCCGCCCTCTTGGCTAAGGGCTCGGAGGCGAACCTATGAACCGGATTGTCGATACCTTGGCCCCGCTGGCGCTCATCGCTGTCCTGCTGGCTATCTGGGAGGCGGCTTGCCGCCTGACGGGCGTGCCCGCCTATTTCTTGCCCGCTCCATCAGCTGTAGCGACCGCCCTAGCTGCGGATCCATGGCCGCTAATCCAGGCCTCCTGGAACACCCTATCGGTGGCGTTGCTGGCACTGATCATCGCTAGCATAGCTGCCCAAACTGTTGCTCTGATTGTGGCCCTAAGCCCTGTGCTGGAGCGCGCGATCCGCCCCCTAGCCTCGACCCTACAGGTTACGCCGGTGGTTGCGATCGCGCCGCTGGTGATCATCTGGGCCGGGATTGATCATGCCGAGCGCGCGGTGGTCGCATTGGCTGTGTTGGTCGCGTTCTTTCCGATCTTCTCCGGCGCGGTCACCGGCCTGAAATCCGCCGACCCCGATCTGGAACGCCTCTTCGATCTCTACGGGGCCAGCCGCTGGCAAAAGGTTCTGCGTCTTCGCCTCCCCTCCGCCGTGCCCTTCCTGCTGGAGGGTCATAAGGTGGGCGCCGGATTGGCGATCATCGGCGCAGTGGTCGCCGAGTTCGCGGCTGGCTCGGGCGGTGTGCGCGGTCTGGCATGGCGCATCTTGGACGCCGGTAACAAGCTTCAAACCGCCCGCATGATCGCGGCTCTCGTGGTCCTGGGTCTGATGGGCGTAGCGCTACACGCCGTTCTAGACCGCCTGGAACGCGCTGGTCTGGCCTGGTGGCGGGGCCGTTAGCGCTGGATTAAGCCTAACGTCTTAGTTTCTGGGGCCATGCGCACCCTGCTTGTTCTGACCTTGACCACTGCTACCCTGGCCTCGCCCGCCGCTGCACAGGGTGCGATGGATCGCTACGGATATAGTCGTGTCTCGCAGTCGCCAGGTGGACAGCTGCCTCAGGCATCACCGGGCCGCGTCCTAAGCTGGGCTAACAAGGCCAGCCCGCAACCATCGCCTCTCCAGGCGAATACCGCCCAAGACTACGGCGACTCCGCTGAACCCGAACGTGCCGCGACCTATCAGAGTTATCAAGTACAAGCGCCTTATAGGCCTGTGCCACAGCGCCTCGCCGCACTTTCGACGCCACTGAGATACATTCAACCACAGTCCGCTCCGTCCGAAGTCCGGACGCCGCCAACGGAACGCGAGGCCGAGCCTGTGGCTGTTGGGCCGCAGCGACTTGCACTCGCTGGAGGACCACCCCAATCCTCGCCCCCGCCCCTCGCACCGCCAGTTGCCCCCGCTGCGAAAGTCGGAAGCGGCCAAGCCCGCTATTACTCTTTGCACCGCGAATATGGCCTCACCCCTGACGCCATTCCTGAGCAACCGCTAGGCAACCGCTATGTGCTGATCGGTCCGTCCAGCACCGCCGGAAAAGACCCGGTGGCCGACGTAAACGACGAAGGTGGCGCAGGCGATAAGCCGTTCTAGTCCGACCGGCTAGCCACGTTTTTCGCCACTCTAGACGGGGGGCCGCGCCCGGGCGGTGCCCCATTCCGCCAGCCGCTCC
>JANLPX010000301.1:0-11779 GCA_031367485.1 Alphaproteobacteria bacterium
ATCATCCCCTGGAGCCCCGATCGCCCGCCCCCCTCCGAAAGCGAGCAGCGGGTCGACTGCTTATTGAACCCGCACCCGCAGGGTTCGCCTGCGCCGTCGTCCGAAAGTACAGTCGCGCCGTTGTCTGGTCTGGAAGGCACAGACCTTGACCGCATATTGGAGGCGTCCCGTCGCACAGAGATCGAGCGTGCGCAATTCGCGGAACAGTCCGAACATCAACATCTGCTCGCGGGAAAATTCGGGGATTGGGCTGCCTTCAATGCCGCGTTGAAGGAACATCGGACGGACATTTGGGTGCGCATTCTCGGGAAATGGACAGGCGGTTTGGTCGTCATCGTTGGTGCCATCTGGCTTCTCTTCGGCCGCAAACGCTGACCCGAAATAACAGACAGGTAACGGCGCATTGAATGATGCCGCATTGCCTGATGGATTGAACCCTAAGCTGCACCTTCCAAGAAGAACCTCGGCTGGAGCAGGGCTTCGGGTCTTCAGGATAAGTTTGATTGGGCTGACGATGGGGCGCAATTAAATGTACTGTCACCGTTATTTCTCGATGCGCTGGGTGAGGCGGGCGGCGGCATCCATTGCGCCACCCAGCAACAGCCGAAAGCTGTGGGAAAGTGAGGACGAAAGTATAACCAGTCCGTTAAGGAGTGCTGTCCCCACTTTCATATCCTTCGATCTTGGAACTCGCGTCGGCCTTCCGCGTTGGGCCAGTTGTAAAAAGGTGGCATCTTGATTTGACGATGCCGTTGGCGCTAAGGGCGGGTGATCCATCGAACAGCGCGCGCCGAGCATTTGTCCACACCAAGACCCTTGGCTTGGCAACTATTTCTTTGGCATCCAAACTGGTGACAGCATCGGTTTGAAGCGGCTTTGAACGCGCAGCCACAGAGTCTTGGGTTCGCCATTGTTGGCAGCGGCGGACAGTCGAATCCCACGTTGCACGAGTTGCTGCGGTCGGCGACACAAGAGGTTCATGAGCGGCTCCACAGCCACCCAGGCCTGGCCGCGGTCAAGGCAGGGACGATCACACGCGCGCGTTACGTCGCCTTGCTGAGGAGGCTCTACGGCTTCCACCGGCCTTTCGAGATTGCCGCTGGCGTAGCTCCCGAGCGAACCCAATGGCTGGAGTCAGATCTGGCTGTATTTAGCATCGACCGCGCAATGTGTTCGGCGCTTCCAAATTGCCGCATGTTTCATAGTCACCCTTCGCAAAGCTTTCTTCTGGGTGCCAGCTATGTGGTCGAAGGTTCGGCGCTTGGCGGCCGTGGCCTGGCGCGAGCGCTCGATGGCTTGCTTGGCATGGGGGTGACGGTGGGTCGATCATTCTTCACCGGGCACGGCGCGGCGACGGGGACGGTCTGGCGTGACTATTTGGCACGACTATCGGCCGCACCAAACGAGGCTTCCACACGCCTGGCCGTGATTTCAGGCGCAACCGCGACCTTCGCGATATTCGAACAATGGCTTGCCGGATGGGATGTCGAAGATGAGTAAGTCGATTGTCGAGCGCGACAGCGTTGATTTAACGAACTGCGACCGTGAACCGATCCATATTCCAGGCGCGATCCTGCCCCATGGCGCGATGCTGGTGCTGGAATGCGAAACCCTTCGGGTGCTTCAGGCTGCGGGCGACACAACGGGTCTATTGGGTCGACCGATCGCAGACCTGCTTGATCGACCGATCAACGGAATGTTCTCGTCTGACCAAATAAATCGGCTCCATGCCCTCTGCAGGGAGA
This sequence comes from Alphaproteobacteria bacterium, assembly GCA_031367485.1. Lineage (GTDB taxonomy): Bacteria > Pseudomonadota > Alphaproteobacteria > Caulobacterales > Caulobacteraceae > Phenylobacterium. The sequence continues at coordinate 1,746 of JANLPX010000301.1, forward strand.
CCGACATGATCAAGCCGCGCCACCTGCTCGATCCGATCATGCGCCCGATCGGCGACCGCCCACTCGATGCCAGCGCGCACCGGGTCGATGGCTTCTTAGTCATCGAGTTCGAGGCCGCAGAAATGGGCGACCCTTACGCCGCCGATCCTCTCGGTGCCGTGCAGCTGATGGTCGAAGGCTTTAGCGAGGCTGCTTCGCTAAATGCCCTTTGCCAGATGGCCACCGCGAGCGTGAGGAGCGTCGCCCAGTACGACCGCGTGATGATCTACCGCTTCATGGCGGATGGATCGGGCTGGGTGATTGCCGAAAGCCGGGCCCCCGAACTCGCGCCGTTCCTTGATCTTCACTATCCGGCCGCCGACATTCCTGTTCAGGCGCGCGCACTATACCTGAAGAGCTGGCTGCGGTTGATCACCCAGGTCGATTATGACCCCGCACCCCTAGTGCCTACGCTAAACCCCCACACCGGGTCGCCGCTCGATATGAGCTACGCCATCCTGCGCGATGTTTCGCCGATCCACCGCGAGTACCTTCGGAACATGGGCATCGACGCCTCGATGTCGATCTCGATCATCGTTGCAGGCAAGCTCTGGGGCTTAATCGCCTGTCATCATAACAGTCCGCGCCGGCTGCCACGCCACTTGCGGGCCGTCTGCGAACTCTTTGGCTCGATGTTCTCGCTGCAGCTCGAGGCCCGCGAGACAAGCGAGCAGTTCGAGTCACGTCTCGCCAGCCGAAAGATATTGCAGGAGTTGATGCTCAATCTGGCGGGTATCGAAGACTATGCCTATGGCCTTACCCAGCAGACACCAAACCTGCTCGACTACATTCACGGGGGTCATATTGCACTCGACGGCACGCGAGACGGTGGTGTCGCCGTACGGGTCGAAGGCGAAATTACCTTCCTGGGTGTAACGCCCGATCGCGCGCAGATTACCGCCCTGACCGACTGGCTGACGTCTTACATGACAGAAACCCAGGGCGTTTTCGAGACCGACCGTCTCAGCGAAATATACGCCCCGGCCAAGGCGTTCACGGCCACCGCGTCGGGATTACTGGTCATTTCAGTGTCGCGCGATCCATCCGACTTCATTCTCTGGTTTCGGCCCGAGCTGGTCGAAACGGCACTATGGGCCGGTGACCCGGCCAAGCCGATGTCAACTGGTCCCAACGGTGATCGGCTGTCGCCACGAAAATCGTTCGAGGTCTGGAAACACACCGTACGAAACCGGGCCCTGCCCTGGACCGCCGCGGAAATTGACTCGGCGTTCGACCTGCGCGTTTCACTTCTCCAGGTGGTGTTGCGCCGGATCGAAGCGGTATCGCGCGAGCGGTTGAAAGCGCATGAGCGTGACAAGCTGCTGATGGCAGAGCTTGATCATCGCGTGAAGAACACCTTGGCCAATATCCAGGCCCTGGTCACTCAATCGAGCCGAAGCGCTGAATCGCTAACCTTTTTTGTCGAAGGGCTCGAGCAGCGGATCCACTCGATGGCCAAGGCCCACAGCCTGTTGACGCAGAGTCGTTGGGAAGGCGTCTCAGTCGAAGGCCTGCTGCGCGAAGAGCTCGATGCCTATAGTCCATTGCCGGGCGTTGTGTCGCTGAGCGGGGACGAGGCGGTGCTCACGCCGAAATCGGCGCTGGCGCTTTCCCTGGCCCTTCACGAACTCGCGACCAATGCGGCGAAGTTTGGCGCGTTTCTGGCGGTCGCCGGAAAGGTCTCGGTTGTCTGGCACATTCGCGATGACGGTGGTCTGGGTCTATCATGGACCGAAACGGGTGGCCCTCTGGTTGAACCCCCGACCCGACGCGGGTTCGGCTCGAACCTAATCGAGCGAGCCTTGGCGCTCGAAACCGGTGGCCACTCGACCATTCACTACAACCCGAGCGGCGTAGTCTGTGACATCGTACTTCCGAAGTCTTCGCTGGTTGAGCAGAGCGTCAGTCCGGTCGCTAAGCTGGAGCCCCTGAAGGTCGAGATTGATCCGGCGGTGCTACCTGAAAGCCCGAGGGTGCTGATTGTCGAGGATTCCTTCATGGTGATCCTGGCGATTGAAGCCATGTGCGAAGATCTTGGCTGGACAATTATTGGGCCCGCAACGCGGGTAGATCAGGCACTTGAGCTTGCCCGCGCCGAGACGTTTGACGCGGCATTGCTGGACGTGAACCTAAACGGCGAGATGTCGTGGGAAGTTGCCAATGTGCTCAGGGCGCGGGGCATTCCGTTCACGTTCAGCACCGGCTACCACCAGGGAAACATATTGCCAAACCATCTGGCCGACACGCCGATTTTGCCAAAGCCTTACCGCATCAAGGATGTCGAGACGCGCATACGCCAGATGATGGCGGAGAGTATCGATTTAGACGCTTCGTGAAAACCTGAGGTCATCGTAGCGCTTATGGAGCTCCAGTGTCGCTGTAATGCCGGGAATGCCGTGGACGACGAGGTCAGACATGGGACGCTCCCCCCAATTTCAACTTAGCTAGGTTGGGTTTGGGGATCGCGGCTGTAAAGGGGCCGGCGGCCTTGGCCTTGTCCATGGCCAGGTCCGCCCAGGCCTGAGCAAACGCGGCTGGGTCGCCAGGAAAGCCAGTGAGCTGGCTTTGCGTGAAGCTCGGCGGATGGCGTTTCAGCGCGGTGGTCAATTGGGCCCAGAGGGGGAGATTGTCGGTCGGGGCTTCCTTTTCGAGGAGCGGCTGACCGGCGGCGATCTTGCCCACCAGGCGGGCGAAGGCGGCGTCTGCGGTGTGGATATGCACGTGGCCTGACGGGAGGTCTTTCAAGCCGGCGAGCAAGCCGGTGAGGATCATCGTCTGGGCCGTGGTATTGCGTTGGCCCCCGGCCTGGCCGTCACCCTGGCTGCGCACATAGCCCCAGCCGCCGCACAGGAAGGCGGGATGATAGGTGGCGGCGATCCAGACTCGGTTGGTCATGCTGCAAGCATAGCACGGAGACGCGCTAGCTTCGGACGGCGATGTTGGTGATGCTGTGATCAGGACCCTTTAGCACCACGAGGTCGGCGGTAGGTTTGGCCAGTACGATGTTGTTGTGCAGGTTTTTCAGATTGACCTGTTCCCAGACCGTGCGCGCCAAGCCCTGGGTTTGTTCAGCGGTCATGGTGCGAAAGCGGGCATAGAACGAGGTGGGGTCGTGTTCGGCAGCGGCCCAGAGGTCCATGAACCGGGTGACGTACCAGGTTTCCAGGTCGGCCTCATCGGCATCCAGATAGACCAGAAGGTCCAGGGGATCGGGGGCTTGGGGATCGGCGGCGCGGTGGTGCAGGTTCAGGCCCTCCACAATCAAGATGTCGGGTGGGCTGAGGGTGCGGGTCAGGCCGGGGTCGATGTCGTAGGTGACGTGGGAATAGGCGGGGAAGTCGGTTGCCTGGGTGCGGATGGCAGTCAGGGCTTGGGCGAAGGCGGCATTATCATAGCTGGGTGGGAAACCCTTTTGGTCGAGCAGGTCTAGTTCGGTGAGGCGCGCATTGGTCATCAGGAAGCCGTCGGTGGTGACGACTTCGACGGCGCGGGTGTTGCTCTGGAGGTGGGCTTGAAGTTGCTCAGCCAGAGTGCTCTTACCCGACGCCACCGCTCCTGTGAGGCCGACGATCAGCGGTCCAGTCGCGGGGCGATAGGCGGCGAGCCGTACTGCGAGCTCTTTAACGGCGTCCAAGCTCATCTCCAGAACCGGAATGTATCTAGGCCCGCCATCATACACTCTATGGGGATGCCCATCAGGTTGGTGATGTCGAATGCCAGGTCAAAGAAGAGGTGCGATACCACCGGCACGAAGAACAGCAAGGCCAGCACGACCAGCGGGGCTAGACCCTCAAACCGATGCACGGCCATGCGGACCGTGGCTGGCAGGAAGGGGCGGATCACGCCATAGCCGTCGAAGCCCGGTACCGGCATCAGATTGAGCACCAATGCCGTGGCCTGCAAGAAGGCCAGGAAAGCCAGCGCGTTGAGCAGAGCGGGATGGCTTTGCAGCGGAACCGACAGGTCCAGGGTGGCGGCCAAGACAATCAGAACAATGAGGGTCCCGACCGGTCCGGCTAGCGAGGCCGCCGAGCGCCACAGCGGGGTGCGCATCAGATCGTCGCGCAGATATACAGCCCCGCCAGGAAAGCCGATCCCGCCAAGCGCCAGGGCAATCAGCGGCCAGATCAGTGTGGTCTGGAGGTCAGCATAGCGGCGCGGATCGAAGGTCAGATAGCCCTTATCGACTACGGTATGATCACCACCCTGATAGGCGACCCAAGCGTGGGAGAACTCGTGGACGCCGACAGCCAACACCCACCCCAAGGCGACGAAGGCAAAGGTCAACGGCCCCGCCCACCCCGGCCAAACGCTGAGTGCCACGCCAGAAGCGAGCCACCCGGCGAGGATCAGGAAAACGGGATTACCGGAAGCTCTACCAGAGACAGGTGATTGCGGGGCATTGGCCAAACCGGCTATTCCATTTCTTAGCTGAGCGTTAGGGTCGGGGCAGTATGGCGAGTGACCGGCGCAACTCAAGGACACGCCGCATCGTTTCGGTGAAAGGACGCTCTGCCATTTCTGCCCTTGTGGTCCGCGCGGGTCGTCAATGACCCAGGTGTTTGTCGCAGAGATCGGCGGGCGTGGGGTATTTGCGCTGAATGCCGACGGACTGGCCGCGGCTAAGGCGGTGTTGGCTGACCCCGACGTAAGGGCTGAGCTGCGGCAATTCCAGACCGATGACGCCATTGTCTGGAATGGCACCGACGAGGTGCTGATACGTCCACCACAACCCGACGAGCAGGCGCTCTGGCAGAAGGCTTTCCTGCAAGCCATCGGCGATCGCGATTTGAACTATGAAGACGCAGCGTCTGAGACCTGGATATGCCTCCTGGTGGCGGTGCTGAAACCCTAGAGCTTGTTCTGGTCTGATGGACTGGATGGCCTCGCGATCTGAGAGACCCCTCATCCGTCGCGCCTTCGCGCGCCACCTTCTCCCGCAGGGGGAGAAGGATTCGTTGAGCGGCGGAGTTTAGTTTTCCGAAGGCGAAATTCGCGCGTCCTTCTCCCCTTGCGGGAGAAGGTGGCCCCGTGGAACGGGGTCGGATGAGGGGTTTTGCTCCGGTCGGTTGGTATCAGCGGGGGCGGTCATATTCTGATATTTCCCGCATGAACACTACGCCGCGAAGCTTTGGCGGATGTGTTCGGCGACCTCGATGGGCCGACAGCGGCGCAGGGCTTCCTCAAGCTTGACCCACTCGAAGTGGTCATGGGCGTCACTGAGGATGACCCGCGCGTCGCATTTGGCTTGGGCCGTAAAGACCCACCATTGAGGGGACCCCGCCGGCGCGAGACGGAGCGGCAACACAAGGCCGGTCTCCTCCAATAGCTCGCGTTGGGCACAGAGCCCCACAGGTTCTCCGGGGAGGCAGGAACCTGAGGGCGGGGTCCAGGTCCAGTCTCCGACGTCTGGGGGCTCGTTTTCGGAGGGTGGACCAGAGGGTGTGCGACGCAGGATCAGGACTTCGCGTCCGTCTCCTGCATGGCGATGAACAATAACGGCGGCACCTTGGGCGGGGATCATCGTTCGATCCGTTCGACGATGAGCGGCATGCCGCCCTTGGGTTTTAGGGTGACGTGGGCGAAGGCTTCGACGGTGTGGCCTTCCACCGGTTTGAATCGAAACCTGGCTAGCCAGTGGGAGAGCACCAGAAGGCCCTCGGCCTGGGCAAACGCCATGCCGATGCAGATGCGCGGGCCAGCGCCGAACGGGATATATTGGAACCTATGGTGGGTGGCCTTGGCCTCGGGGTCGAAGTTCTCCGGGTTGAACAGTTCGGGCTTGTCCCAAAGCTTGCGGTGGCGGTGGACCACCCAGGGCCAGACGCTGATCATATCGCCCTTGCGTACCGTTTGGCCGCCGATCTCGTCGTCGCCGAGCGCCTCACGGTCCATGCGTGGGACAGGAGGGTAGAGCCTAAGCGTCTCGTCCCAGACCATTTTCAGATAGGGCAGGCGGGTGAGGATATCTTCGGGGGTGCCGCCTGCGTCCCAAGCGGCCTTGGCTTCCTCGTGGGCCCAAGTCTGGGCTTGGGGATCTTGGCTGAGCAGGTAAAGCGCCCAGGCTAGCCCATTGGCAGTCGTCTCATGTCCGGCGACGAAGAAGGTGACGGCATTGTCCAGCGCCAGCTTGGCCGCGGTGGCGGGGTCGTGCTGTTGGCCAAAGGCGTCGAGCAATCGGGTCATGAAATCTTGGCTGGGCGAGGGATTGGCCTGACGCCGCGCAATGAAGTTCGCCAAGTGATCGATGATAATCTTGCGACCGATCCTGCCGCGCCGTTGCAGCGGCGATTGGTCGATCCAGGGTAGGCCAAACAGGAAGCCCAGTCGGTATTCACCGGCCGCAGCGATCAGCGCCTCAAGGTGTTGGCCGGAGTCTTCGAATGACAAGCCCGCCTCGCCGGAGAACAGGGCCGCATCGATGATCTCGAATGTCGTGCGGGTGGCGTCGGCGGCCACATTGATCACCGCGCGGTTGCGGGTCGACCAGCGGTCGGCGGTCTTGGCGGCGACGTTCGCAAAGATCGGATTGAAGCCGCTGAGCGCCGCCGGGGTGAAGACCGGGGCCATCATCTTACGTTGCTCGCGCCATAGCGGCCCCTCAGCCGTCAGCAGGCCTTCGCCAATGGCGGGGGCTAGGGCTTTGCGCAGGAAGCCGGGCTTTTCGTAATTGCCGGCATTGTCGAGGAAGACGTGCTTGATGCCATCTGGGTCGCTGACGCCATGATAGGTCAGGTGGAGGAACTGACGCTTGCGATTCAGGACGTCGAAGGTTTCCTTGGGCCAGCCGACCAGGGGGTTTTTAGCCGTTTCGCCCAACAACATCTCGACCAGATTGGGCCACCGGTCGGTCTGCTCCGGTGCGGCGGGTCGAAAGTGCGGTTCCATTGCGAGGGCGGTCGTCATGGTCGAAGTCCCTTGGCCTTGAGGCAGGTCAAATATCTGCCAATTGCTGCATTGCACCAAACGATATAAGTGTGCTGTTCTTGTGAGGTGAGATCACAGAGGACGGGCCGTGGAAAAACGTGCACTCCCGCCATTGACGGCGCTGCGGGCCTTTGAGGCCTTTGCCCGGCGGGGCAAGATGACTGTGGCGGCGGACGAGCTGTTCGTCACCCATGGGGCCATCAGTCGGCAGATCCGCAGTTTGGAGGCGGCGACGGGCCTTAAGCTCACAGAGGGACCACGCCATAAGCTGGTGTTGACGGAGGCAGGCGAGCGTTTGGCCGCAAGCCTGACCGGGGCTTTTGACCAGCTGGAACGCACCTTGGCCGAGCTTACGGTCGGTGCCCATGAGGACCTACATCTCTCCTGTGTCGGCACACTGGCCATTCGTTGGCTAATCCCGCGATTGCCGGGGTTCCACGCGCGCCATCCCCGCGTGCGGGTGCGGGTGACCGAGTCCTATGCGCCGGTAGATTTTGCGCGAGAGCGGTTTGATGCGGCGATCCGCGTCGCTGAGGCTCCGCCTATCGCTGGCGCGCACGCGGTGGGGTTTTTGGATAATTTCCACGGACCGGTCGTGGCCCCAGATTTGGTGGGGACCGGGCCGACTGGTCTTGAGGGTTTGACCCGCCTGACCACCGGAACCCGCCAGACGGCCTGGGCGGAGTGGGAAGGACATTCAGGCGTGATTTTACCGCCCGCTCCGGAGACCCAAGAGTTTGAGCATATCTTCTATGTGTTGGAGGCGGCGGCTGCGGGCCTGGGCGTGGGTCTGAGCCCGTGGATCTATGTGGCGGGAGATATTGCGGCGGGTCGGTTGGTTGCGCCGCTGGGGTTCACACCGACGCCGTCGAAGTTTTGGTTCCTGACTCCGGCAGGGGTGGCCAAGCCGCATGTGGCAGCGTTCGAGGGGTGGTTGTTGGAAGAGGCGGGAAAGGCACCTATGCCGCCCGGAGCTGAGGAGTAGGAACGATTGTGGCGACGTTCACATTCGAGGCTCAGGTGATCTATTGGAGGGGGCCGTCACCGTTCTTCTATGCGCCGATCCCGCTGCACCAGGCCGTAGACATCAGAGCGATGGCCAAGCTGGTGACCTATGGATGGGGTATGATCCCCGTCGATGCGGTGGTTGGTGGCGTCGCCTTCTATACCGCACTGTTCCCCAAGGATGAGACCTATCTGTTGCCTCTGAAAGCCGCCGTGAGGAAGAAGGCCAGCATCACGGCGGGGGATGTGATCTCGGTGGCGATGACGTTGAGGGCGGCTGAGGGGTAGCGCACGCTTATGACTTCACAGCCTCGATCAGGAAGCGCGTGTAGGTGAAGTCGAGCTGCCCCTCGGCTTGCAGCCGATCTTGCAGCGCCTGCAAGTCAGGTAGATGGGTCTCCACCTCAAACCCCCTGACGACCCAAGGGATCGCCCTGAGGAAGTAGACCACTGCACCCACGTCGAGGAAGGTGACCTTGCCTGTCCAGGCCTCGGCGCGTCGAACGTCACATCCTAGGGCGGTAAGGTCCTCACTGACCCGAGCCAGAGTATTGTTGGGATAGCTGAGACTTCCGCCAAAGGCAGCGGCCAAGTCGGCGAGATTATCGCCGCCCACCTGCTGGGTGAGAAACACGCCACCCGGTTTGAGAACCCTATGCATTTCGACGGCCTTGAATCCGCCGTGGCGATTGAGGATGAGGTCAAAGGTCAGGTCTTCGAAAGGCATGCCCGATGCCGTATTGCCTTCGAAGACACGCACCCCGAGTGGCTCCAGGCGACGCCGCGCCACGGCGAGATTGGGGACGAAACCTTCGACGGCGCTGACCCGTCCCGGAAACGGTGCGAGCGAGGCAAGTATTTCGCCACCGCCTGTCGCCACGTCGAGGATGTCATGGGCCTTTGCAATGGCAGCACTTGCCAGATCGGGGTAGCTCCAGGGCGGCTCACCCTCGATCATCCGATCCTTGAGATAGGAGAAGTCCCAGCCCTCGAAGGGCGCTGCGGCGTCAAGCTGCCACTGGGTTCGGAGGTCATTGTTGATCATCGTTCTATGACCCAATTACACTCGGGCTATGCAGTGTTCAATTCTGACCGTTAGCGCAAATCAGTTCCTTCTCCCCATGTGGGAGAAGGTGTCGTGCGAAGGCACGACGGATGAGGGGTCTCTCAGAAGTCTCAGACTAGCATGTTTGTGCAAATGCGGATGACGGAGCAAAACCCCTCATCCGACCGCCCTTCGGCGGCCACCTTCTCCCGCAAGGGGAGAAGGGAACCGAATGCTGCCGTGAAGCTGCGTTACCCAAACTTCTCCATGTCCGCGTCGGAGATGTCGTAGTTGCCGTAGACGTGTTGCACGTCGTCGTCGTCTTCTAGGGCGTCGACCATCTTCATTAGGGTGGCAACGGCGTCGCCTTCGATGGGGGTCAGCGCCTTGGGGCGCCAGATGAGCTTGGTGGATTTGGCCGGGCCGAGGGCGGCTTCCAAGGCTTGGGCGACTTCGTTGAGTGTGTCGAAGGCGGTGAAGATAGTGTGGCCGTCTTCGGGGTCGGATTCAACGTCTTCGGCCCCGGCTTCCAGGGCGGCTTCCATGATCTTATCCTCGTCACCGGCGCTAGGCGGATAGGTGACTTGGCCCATGCGGTCCCACATGAAGGAGACCGAGCCGCTCTCCCCCAGATTGCCGCCGTTCTTGGAGAAGGTGGAGCGTACATTGGCGGCCGTGCGATTGCGGTTGTCGGTCAGCACCTCAACGATGATGCCCACACCGCCTGGGCCAAAGCCCTCATAGCGGATGTCTTCATAGGTCTCGCCGTCTGCCCCGATGGCTTTCTTGATCGCGCGGTCGATATTGTCTTTAGGCATGGACTCGGCCTTGGCATTGTTCACCGCCAGCCGCAGTCGCGAGTTCATGGCCGGGTCGGGCATGCCCGATTTGGCGGCCACGGTGATTTCGCGGCTGAGCTTGGAGAACAGCTTAGAGCGCACGGCATCGGCGCGCCCCTTGCGGTGCATGATGTTCTTGTACTTGGAATGGCCGGCCATGGGACTCGCAACGCGTTGAT
>JANLPX010000317.1:0-10740 GCA_031367485.1 Alphaproteobacteria bacterium
GACATCCAGCGCCTCGCGAGGTGCTGCGCGGACGGGCGCAGCAAGGCCAGCAGGAGCTGAAACAGCGGCGATGCAAATCGCCGCGACACTGGAATGGAGGGCTCGCTTCAGGCGCATCGACTAGCCAGGTTTAGCCGGCAGTGGCGCGACTGCCGGTGGCACGTCGGCCTTCGGATCGATAGCTGCAGCGGGCTTGGCGGCCACCTTGGCAGCAGCTTTTTTAGGTGCCGCCTTGCGGAGTGCCGCCTTGGGTGTCACGGGATCGGCGGTTGGATCAACCGAGGGCGATGACCGGGTCGGCACAGTGGCGGATGCGGGGCTCGCAGCCTTGTCTGCAGCGGCTGCTGCAACGGCGCGCGCCGCAGAAAATCGATTTGAGAGCGCCTCGGTAAGCCGCTTGGCCTCGAGCGGGGGCATCTGGGCCAAGACCGCCGATAACGCACGTTCTTTCATTTTCGCGGCGATCGGCAACCGTACGGCATCGTCCAGCAAGACGATGCGGGGAGCTGCATCCTTAGGCTTCATGCCCTCAAAGACCTTTACCATCCGGTCGACTTCAGCGACCTGCTTGGTATCGGCCTGACCCATCAGGACTTGGATATCGGCCCTCAGGCCAGTCAAGTTCTTAAGCTTTGCGTCGAGTTTGGCTTCAGCAGCCGCCATTAGGGCCAGCTGAGTTCCCATATCCGCCTCACGCTGATCAAGTTGGCCACGTCGCGCTCCAAGACTCTGCAGGACTTGAAGTTCAGCAGGTGACAACCCCGCCGCCTTGGCAAGCTCAGCAGCGGTAGGGGCGCATATCGGTGCCGGCTTGGCAGCCGGCAACTTAGCCACCGCATCGGCCGCAGCATCGGCGGCGCTTGCAGCCTTGGGCTCGGTCGCGCCGCCTTTCGACTTCCCGCCGTTAGCTGCCTTTTCGGGCCGAGAAACTCCCTCTGCAAAAGCCTTTGCGCCCGACACGAGATCGGGCCAAGCGCGCGCACCCGACACGGCGTTAAGGGCCAAAACACCGGCAGCGGCGATACCAACCAGAGGCAATATGCGCGGAATGTTCTTCATCAACGACCGCCTTGACCGACGCGGCGACGTGGAGCCAAGTCTTCATCGGCGACGATCTCGAACAGATCGTGGTCAAACTCGGGCATATGTCGGGGCGTGACCTGCGCACGATATAGGACTAGGTCAGGCTCTAGCCGTGGTCGCGGTGTACGGGCCTCAGAAAGCAATGAGCCCAGGCGCTTGGTGACGCGTTCAAAATCGGCACCCATGTCTTCGGGCTCAACCAGACGATCCGATTTTGCGGCGGCAACGGGGGTTAAAACCGGCGCACCCTGTAGCTGACGATCCAAGCGGGTGGTCAGCGCCCGAGCCTTTTCGATCCGATCGGCCAGCGTATCTGTAGCTTCATCCGTCGCGGCGCGAAGATCAGCCAGCCCCTGCTCCGCCCGGCCTGCGGCGACATCCAATTCGGCCACCGCCTTCGCAAATCCCTCGTGACTGTCGCGCAGAGCCTGCAAACGCCTGTTCAAGTGCCACCCCATCACGAGTGCCGCCAGAAGCAGCACCGCAAGCAGTAGGTTCAGCCCGATACCGATTATGCTCATGTGATCCTCGTAAGATCTTGCTTGGCCTTGGTAGACAGCGGACCCTCGACGCGAACCGCTATGTGGTGATTGCGGCGACCCATGCGTGCCTTGGTCAATGGAATGGTGCCGGCCCGTAGCTCAATGAGGCTGTCAGGCGTGGCGTTCAGCATCAGGGTCTCGCCGACCTTCAAGTTGAGCGCTTGGTGAAGTGGTATTTGTTGCTCGTCTAGAACGGCGCGCACATCGGTCTGGGTAGTCCAAAGCTCCGTCGCTAAGTGTCCTTCCCAGATATTATCGCGCCCGAATTTCTCGCCCATAAACTGCTGCAACAACATCTTGCGAATGGGCTCGAGCGTCGCATAGGGCAGCAAGAGTTCGATCCGTCCGCCACGGTCTTCCATATCGATGCGTAGTTTCACCAGGATAGCCGCATTGGCGGGGCGCGCGATCGCGGCAAACCGCGGATTGGTTTCCAGGCGGTCCAGTGTAAAGGTAATCGGGGTTAGCGGCGCAAAGGCCTCCTGCGCATCAGCCAACACAACTTCGACCATGCGCTGGACCAGCACCCGCTCAATGGTCGTGTAGGGCCGCCCCTCGATGCGCATTGCTGCCGTGCCGCGCCGACCACCTAACAGCACATCGACAATGGAGTAGATCAAGTTGGAGTCGACGGTAAGCAGGCCGTAATTCTCTAACTCCTCGGCCTTGAAGACCGAGAGGATCGCCGGCAAAGGTATCGAGTTCAGATAGTCGCCAAACCTAATCGATGAGATGTTGTCGAGACTGACCTCGACGTTGTCGGAGGTAAAATTGCGCAGCGACGTCGTCATGTGCCGCACCAGCCGGTCAAATACGATCTCGAGCATCGGCAGACGCTCATAGGACACGAGAGCCGAATTGATGATGGCCCGAATACCGGACCGCTCGTTGGCTTCATCGTCCGACAGATCGAAGCCAAGTAGGCTGTCGATCTCATCCTGGTTCAGTATCCGCTCGGTCGCGGCCATGCCTTCGGCTGTAGCCTCCGGGTCCCAGGCGGCGGCGTCCGAACTTACGGCATTTGGATCAGCTTCATCGTCCATTGGGGGCGTGCAACGAGGGACAAGCCCTAGTTGATCAGCATCTCCTCGATCAGAACGGCATTTACCTTAGACGGTGCGATCACCAGATTGACCCGACGTTGGATCTCGGTGCGCAGTTGGTATGACCCCTGCGACCCCTGCAAATCCTCGGGCCGCAGCTCACGCAGGAAGGTCTGAAACATGTCCTGCAAACGCGGCATGTTGGGTTCCAACATCTCCACGGTTTCCTGATTGGGCACTTCCAGAGTGAGCTTAAGTTTCAAAAAGGTAGGGCGACCGTCAGCGGTCTGCATATTCACAACCACATTCGGAACAGTGTAAAAAAGAATGCCGTCAGGACCCTCCGTCACCACCGGACCGCCCTTTTCCTCACCCTTCTTCTCGCCCTTTTTTTCTTCCTTTTTCTTCTTGCCGTGCTCGTCCTTTTTCTCAGCGTGCTCAGCGTCCGGCTTGGGTTTCAGGAAGATGAATGCTGCGGTTCCACCGCCGCCCAGCACCACGGCCGCTGCCACTCCAGCGATGATGAGCATCTTTAGCGGCAGTTTTTTCTTGGTGGGCGCGCCTTCGCCTTCTTCCCCTTCGGGCGCGTCGGAATGATTGCCTTCCGGTGCCTTGGCGTCCTCTTTTTTGGCCACGCGCGCGGCTCCTTAGATTCTTGACCCCTACCCATGGCGTGATCTTGGTTAAGGATCGGTTTTTTCCGGGGAACAATGAGGGCGAAAATGCACCCGGCAAATTTCGCCTCTCGACCGGCGTTAACCAACCTATTCATTGAACTTGTTGATGTTTCTGTTTGGCCCGAAGCTTGCAGCAAGATTGGCTGTGAGCATGCCATTGAGAGTTGGGCCAAAACCCCATGGATAACGCGCTATACGTCGGGCTATCGCGTCAGATGACCTTGCGCCGCGAGCTCGACATCGTGGCGAACAATATCGCCAATGCCGACACCGCCGGATTCAAGGTTGAAAACCTACTGGTCTCGACCGCGCCGATGGCTCCAGCCCGGACTCAGGATGGACCTAAGCCGGTCAAGTTCGTGCTCGATACCGGCGTCGGTCGCGACTTTGGCCAAGGCGGAATCAGCGCGACGGGTGCGCCGCTGGATTTGGCGATCGAGGGCCGCGGGTTCTTCAAAGTGTCGACTCTCGAGGGCGAGCGCTACACCCGCGATGGTCGGTTTCGCTTGGGCGACAATGGCAAGCTAGTCAATCAGGCCGGTCAAGCCGTTCTCGACGACAGCGGTGGCGAGATCGTTTTGGACGCCGAAAAGGGTGCCGTAAACATCGCCACAGATGGCTCAATCAGCCAGGGCTCCGAACGGGTCGGCAAGGTGGGTGTTGCTCAGTTTGATGCCCTGTCTGCGCTCGAAAAGACCGGAGACAACCTGTTCCGTAACGCGTCAAATGCTTCACCTCAGCCCGCGACCGGCACCCTGATCCGACAAGGTGCCCTTGAGGGCTCCAACGTCAATTCGATCACCCAAATCACCCAGATGATGGAAGTGACCCGGGCCTACGAGTCGATGGCCAAGATGATGGATTCCACCGCCGAACTCTCCCGCCGAGCGATCGAGCGGATGGGTCGGGTGCAATAAGAAAGTCTTAGACAATGCAAGCTCTACGCACCGCCGCGACCGGCATGATGGCTCAACAGCTCAATGTCGAGGTCATCTCCAACAATATCGCCAATATGAACACCGTCGGCTTCAAGCGCCAGCGCGCAGAGTTTCAAGACCTGCTGTATCAAACCATGGAGCGCGCCGGCGCACAGTCTTCAGATCAGGGCACGGTCGTGCCAACGGGCGTACAGGTCGGGGCCGGCGTGAAGGCCGGATCGGTCTACCGGATCACCGAACAGGGTGCGATGACCCAAACTGGCAACAAGCTTGACCTCGCTATCGAGGGGCGCGGCTATCTCCAAGTGCTCATGCCTTCCGGCGAGACGGCCTATACTCGGGCCGGAAACCTGTCGGTCAATGATCAGGGTCAATTGGTCACGGAGGACGGCTACCAAATTCAACCCGCCGTCACGATCCCGTCTGACGCCACGGACATCATCATCTCCAAGTCAGGCCAGATTCAGGTGGCTCAGGCAGGTCAGACCTCGACGAGCGTTGTTGGTAGTTTAGAACTAGCGACTTTCCTTAACGAGCCGGGCCTCGAGGCCATCGGTGACAACCTCTTTCTGGTGAGCGGTGCCTCAGGTGCCGCGACAACCGGTGCGCCTGGAACGACAGGCATCGGAACTCTCTTACAAGGCTATACTGAGGCTTCAAACGTCGACCCGGTGAGCGAAATCACCGCTCTGATCGTTGCCCAACGGGCCTATGAGATGAATTCCAAAGTGATCACGGCAGCAGACCAGATGCTCTCAGCTGCTAACCAAGTGAAGGGCTAAGGTCGTGCGCTTGATAGCCCCTATCATCGCTATTTTACTGATCGCTGGCTCGGCGACGGCAGGGCAGTCTGTCATGCTGCGGCCCGACGCCATCGACCAAGACGGGATTGTGACTCTCGGCGACCTGTTCGAAGGCGCGGGCTCGGCGGCCCAGGTTAAGATCGCCGCGCGAAGCGGCCAGATTACCGTGCTGGATGCGGGGCTTGTTCAGGGCATGGCGCGCCGCAACGGCCTGGACTGGGCCAATGCCGAGGGCATTCGACGGATTGTAGTGCGCGGCGACGCCGCAGATCGAACCACAGTCGCGCGGGGTAACGTCGAAGTGCTGACCTATGCCCGCAGCCTGGCATCCGGTGAAATCGTCCAACCTGAAGACTTAGTCTGGGCCAAAGTCGCCGCAGGCCCCGTCGATAGCCCATCTGACGCCGATCAGGCGATCGGCTTGGCCGCCAAACGTCCGCTGCGCGCCGGCGCAGTCGTATCGATGCGAGATATCTCTGCGCCCCAAGTCATCAAAGCTGGAGACCTGGTGACCGTCACACTCATCAGCGAGGGCCTATCCCTCGCCTTACAGGGCAAGGCCATGACTTCGGCGGCTCAGGGCGAGAACGTGGCAGTTCTGAACACCAGTTCCAAGAAGATCATCCAAGCGGTCGCCAGCGGTCCGGGTCAAGCGATCATCGGGCCCTATGCTCAACAGTCCATGCCTGTCGGTCCGGCACGTTTCGCCGTCCGCTAGAGAAAGCTTGCCCATGCGCACCTTAGCCATTCTCACCCTGCTCGCCCTGCCCTTGAGCGCCTGCTCCACGGTTAAGGAGGTTGTGCGCGGGCCGGAATTGGGGGCCATTGGCTATCCCTCTGCGCTTGTCCCGCGCGATCAGGCGGTATTGGCGGCCCACGACCCAATGCTTCAGCCCGCCTCGGCCAACTCGCTGTGGCGCGCCGGAGCCCGAGCATTCTTTATCGATCAGCGCGCCAATAGGGTTGGCGACATCCTGACGGTCCAAATCGATATTGATGATAGCGCCAAGACCTCCAACACCTCGACGACAAACCGGAGCAACGGCCTCAGTGCCGGTGTGCCCCACCTGCTAGGTTTTGAGTCTAGCCTCGGTAAGATATTGCCGGGCGGGTTCGATCCGGCCAATGCCCTTGAAACCTCCTCAACCTCTAAGAGCTCGGGCACCGGAAGTGTCAGTCGCGCTGAGAAGATTTCGCTCACAATCGCCGCAGTGGTTACGGGCGTCTTGCCTAATGGAAACATGGTGATCCAAGGCACCCAAGAGGTCCGCACCAACGCGGAGATGCGCCAGTTGACCGTGTCAGGCATCGTACGGCCGGAGGATATTTCGTCGGCCAACACCATCCGACACACCCAGATCGCTGAGGCGCGGATCAGTTATGGCGGACGGGGCGACATCTCAGCTGTGCAAAAGGTTCCAGTCGGCCAAGCGCTGGTCAACAAGTTCACGCCGTTCTAGCCTGGGTGGATGAAAAGTCTTGTTGCTCTGCTTGGATTGGCGGCTACCTCCGCGTGCGCGCAAAACCTAGCTCCTGCCTGGACCGTGACCACCCCTAAAGACGCGCCTGCAGTTCTGTCATTTGACGGAGCCGACGGCGTGCGCGCCCACTTCCAATGCTTGCGCAAGTCGGGCCAAGTATCGCTGGATTTTGAGGTTGGGCATCGCATTGCCGACCACAAGGTTGGTGAAGTCTGGGTAGATGCCTCGAGTATAGCTGCGCCCTGGCCCGTCAGCATCGTCTTCGCTGCTGGCGCATATGCAACGACCCTAAGGGGTCAGGCCGAACCGACCGAGACGGCGTCAACCACCCGCGTCAAAACTGAAATCTCCACCGCCGCGCCCGTCATTAAGGCCTTCGCAAAATCAGGCGCGATCTCGTTTCGAACCCTGAACACTCAGATCACGCCCAGTGTCGCCAAGCCAGGTTGGGTCCGTAAATTCCTATCGGCGTGCAGATAGTTCTAGGCTCTCAGGCCAGCAACCGACGCATTGTCGATGCCGAGCGCGGCCAGGGCACTGCGCGCAATACCCTCCGCATCCAGACCAGCTTGAGCGTACATCGCTTCGGGCTTATCATGGTCTTGAAAGATATCGGGCAAGGTCAGGGTGCGAATCTTCAAGCCGCGATCCAGGGCTCCATGCTCAGCTAGGGCCTGCAGCACGAACCCGCCGAAACCGCCCATTGCACCCTCCTCGACCGTGATCAGGGCCTCATGTTCCCGGGCAAGGCGGAGGATTAGATCTATATCCAACGGCTTGGCGAACCGGGCGTCAGCGACCGTGGTCGAGAAACCCCTGGCTGCCAGCAAATCCGCGGCCTTCAGACTCTCAGCTAACCGGGTACCAAACGACAAAATGGCAACCGTCGTTCCCTCACGAACTACTCGGCCCTTGCCAATTTCCAGCGGCTCCGCGAGCTCCGGGATAGCGATACCCCAGCCCTCACCGCGCGGATAGCGGAAGGCCGACGGGCGGTCGTCAATGGCCACCGCTGTCGCCACCATATGTGCCAGCTCTGCCTCATCAGCCGCAGCCATCAAAATCATGCCAGGCAACGCGCCCATAAATCCGATATCAAATGACCCCGCATGTGTCGCCCCGTCCGCCCCCACTAAGCCTGCGCGGTCCATTGCAAAGCGCACCGGCAAGCGTTGGATCGCCACATCGTGAACCACCTGATCATAGCCGCGCTGCAAGAAGGTCGAATAGATTGCCGCAAAAGGCTTCAGCCCGTCAGCGGCCATGCCAGCCGCGAAGGTGACGGCGTGCTGCTCGGCAATACCGACGTCGAAGGTACGCTCCGGGAAACGCTGGCCAAACAGGTCCAGGCCAGTACCTGACGGCATAGCGGCCGTCACGGCGACGATCTTGGGATCAAGCTCGGCGTGCTTAATCAATTCCTGAGCGAACACCTTGGTATATTGCGGCGCGGCGGCCTGACCCTTGGCCTGCTGGCCTGTGACTACGTCGAACTTAACCACGGCATGGAGCTTGTCAGCGGCGGCTTCGGCCGGCTGATAGCCCTTACCCTTTTGGGTCACCACATGAACCAAGACTGGACGATCGCGGATCTCACGGGCATTCCTCAAGATGGGAACAAGGGCATCCAGATCGTGCCCATCAATGGGGCCAACATAGTAGAAGCCCAATTCCTCGAAGAAGGTCCCGCCGGTGACCATCCCCCGGGCAAATTCCTCAGCCTTCCGCGCAGCTTCCTTGAGAGGTTTAGGCAGAGCACCTGCCACCGACTTGCCGATTTTGCGCAGGGATTGATAGCCACCTCCGGAAACAAGTCGCGCCATATAGGCGCTCATCCCACCAACCGGCGGGGCGATGGACATGTCGTTGTCGTTCAGGATAACGGTCAGCTGACCGGTGGTCTCGCAGGCGTTGTTCATCGCCTCATAGGCCATGCCGGCGCTCATCGAGCCGTCGCCAATGACGGCAACAACGCTGTTCTTGCGACCCGCCGCGTCCCGCGCCGCACAAAAACCCAGTGCTGCTGAGATCGAGGTTGCCGCATGAGCCGCACCAAACGGGTCATAAGGACTCTCAGTTCGCTTGGTGAAGCCCGATAGGCCGCCAACCTGACGCAACGTCCGGATCCGATCACGACGACCCGTCAGAATCTTATGGGGATAGGCCTGGTGGCCGACGTCCCAAATCAGGATGTCATCGGGCGTCTGATAAACGTGATGCAGAGCCACGGTCAGCTCGACGACGCCAAGTCCTGCCCCCAAATGGCCCCCTGTCTGCGATACGGCATCAATGGTCTCGGCCCGCAATTCGTTTGCGAGCTGACGAAGCTCTACGGCATTGAAGCCCCGGGTGTCGGCGGGGGAACTAACGGTATCGAGCAATGGCGTGTGAGGCGGCATGTCTTACGCAAGCAAGCTTTTGAGAGATTCAGTTGCGGCGATCTAGCACGAAATCGACGCTGTCCCGCAGGAAATCCGCGCGTGATCCGAACGGATCGAGATGATCCTTGGTCTGGGTGACCAAAAGGTTCAACCGCTCTCGCGCGGCAGCAGCGCCAAGAATTGTTACATAGTTGGCTTTGCCACGCTCGGCATCCTTGCCCGCCTTCTTACCCAACACCGCGCTATCGCCATCAACGTCCAGCAGATCGTCAACAATCTGATAGGCGAGGCCCAGATCCTGAGCAAAGGCCATAAGCGCATGTCGTTCCGCGTCGCTGGCATGGGCCATAATCGTCGGTAGCTCAAATGACACAGCAATGAGCGCGCCGGTTTTCATCCGCTGCATACGCGCCACGGCACCCAGGTCGTCTCGCACGCCCAGCATATCGATCATCTGTCCGCCA
The DNA here is from genome assembly GCA_031367485.1 of Alphaproteobacteria bacterium. GTDB lineage: Bacteria > Pseudomonadota > Alphaproteobacteria > Caulobacterales > Caulobacteraceae > Phenylobacterium. Next base: position 9,413 of record JANLPX010000317.1, read on the forward strand.
CACATGCCTCGTGCCCCAATCGCCATAGACAACCGCGCCACCATATCGGCGCGGACCCGGCCATCAGAGTGCGTTTCAGGACTTGATAGGATTTCAAACGCCAAAGACTGTAAGGCATCGCCAACCAGGATTGCGGTCGCCACATCATAGGCTTTGTGAACCGTGGGCCTACCGCGACGCAGATCATCGTCATCCATGCCAGGCAGGTCATCATGGACCAGACTGTAGGCCTGAATACATTCGACGGCGCAGGCTGTCCGCACCACGCTGGCTTCGTCCAGATCGAACAGTTTTCCAGTCTCGATGGCGAAATAGGGTCGAAGTCGCTTTCCGGGTCCCAAGGCCGCGTAACGCATCGCGTCCATAAGCTGCGTCTCAGGACCTTCAGACTGCGGTAATATTGCTTCCAAAGCGGCTTCAACTAGGGTCGCGGCTTGGGCGACCCGTTCGGCAATGGCCGACACTAGTTGAACTCGGCTGGCTCGGTGCTGGGCGCACCCGTTCCGACAACGATCTTTTCCACCCGCAGCCGCGCAGCCTCCAAGCGGGTTTCGCAATGGGACTTCAAGCGCGCACCGCGTTCATAGAGTTCTATGGATTGTTCAAGGGGGGCCTGACCCGACTCCAGCTGCGCGACGATCCGCTCCAACTCCGCCAAGGCTTGTTCAAAGGTCAGGCCATCAATGTCAGTGGGGTCGGCCATGCAAAGTCTCCTGTGGCACCCAACCTACTGACACGCTGCTTTGGGGGCAACGCAGGATCGATCACACTTCGCTCAAGGCTCTCACATGAGCCGTCGCCGATCGCCCCAACGCTTCCAAACCGTAACCGCCTTCTAGCGAACTGATGATCCGGCCCTTCGCATGACGGCGCGCTATGCTGGTGATCGCGCGGGTCGCCCATGCAAAGTCCTCAGCCTCCAGGTTTTGTGAGGCATCGCCCACGGGGTCTTTCGCGTGGGCGTCAAATCCGGCGGAAATCATAAGGAGATCCGGCGCGAAGGCATCGACCTTGGGCATAAGGCTCTCAAATGCGGCACGCCAAGCCTCCCGCGGTGCATTGGGCTCAACCACCGCATTGCAGATATTGTCGGGTGCGGCCTCTGAGGGGTGACCGGTTCCAGGCCACATCGGCCACTGCTGTACCGAGGCGAAGAAAAGGTCGGGGCGTCCCGCAAACGCGGCTTGAGTTCCATTGCCGTGGTGCACATCGAAGTCCACCACAGCGACTCGCGAGAACCCAGCCTCTTGGGCGACCCGTGCGGCAACAGCGATATTCGAGAAGATGCAAAATCCCATGGGTTTATGAGGTTCAGCATGGTGGCCGGG
>JANLPX010000344.1:0-1710 GCA_031367485.1 Alphaproteobacteria bacterium
CCCTGCATCGGGCCAGATCGATCTGACTTGGTGTTGGCCGGGGCGGCAATCCTGCAGGCCGTGCAAGAACTCTGGCCATGCACGCGGGTGCGCGTGGCTGACCGGGGTCTGCGGGAAGGCATTCTGATGTCGCTAATGTCGAGTGGTGGGAGCCGAAAACGCCGCCGCCGTAGGAGCCGCCACGGTGGAGCTGGTTGATGAGTGACGAACCGCCGCGCAAGCGCATGGTCAAACCGCCGACCGGAGGAACCGAGGAGGGGCGGGGCAAGCCTGCGCGCCTGAAGACCGCGCGGATGCGCACGCCGTCTTCGCAGGCTTGGCTTGAACGGCAGGTCAATGACCCCTTTGCGGCCAAGGCGCGCGCGCACGGATACCGTAGTCGTGCGGCGTATAAGCTGACTGAAATCGACGACAAGCTGAAGCTGTTGAAACCCGGCGCGCGGGTGATCGATCTGGGACTTGCCCCGGGGGGCTGGACCCAGGTGGCGATTGAGCGGGGTGTGACCCAGATTGTCGGTGTCGACCTGTTGCCGGTCGATCCGCTGCCGCCGGCCGCCATTGTGCAGATGGACTTCACCGACCCGGCCTGCGGGCCGCTATTGATTGAGCTGTTGGGCGGGGCACCCGATGTGGTGTTGTCCGACATGGCACCCAATACGGTGGGGCACCGCAAGACCGACCATCTGCGGATCATGGGTTTGATTGAGGCCGCGGTAGATTTTGCCGTCACGGTGCTGAAGCCTGGTGGATCTTTCATCGCCAAGGCGTTCCAAGGCGGCGAGACCTCGGTGGTTATGGCGACGCTGAAGAAGCACTTCACCGAGGTGAAAAACCTCAAGCCCAAGGCCAGCCGGGCCGATAGCTCGGAGACCTATCTGGTGGCGACGGGGTTTAAGGGGCGGACCTAAGCCGGGGCTTCTCGTAGGTCGTCGTGGATATGCATGTTGGGTGCATGTTCTATATAGGTTGGGCGTGTGTTGTAGGGTGATCCCGGTACCTCAGTCCGTCGCTCTTCCATGGCCCAAGGCTCTAGGCTCCAAGCCTGCCAATCTGGGGTGATGCCCAAGTCAGCACAGATGATGGCAATGATCTCAGAGACGGGCTTGTCGGAAAAATCTTCCAGGTCTTCCCGCTCAATGCGGTCAGAGCGCTCGCGGTGAAGATCTCGGTCTGGGGTGTCACGGTCAACTTGACGAGACACCGCCTCCTTGGCCAAGGCCTTGCGCTCAGTAAGTTGGGCGACCTTGCGCTCCTTCATCTCAGCTTGGAACCCAGAGGCTAGCTTGGCATCCAGAGCCAAGCTCATCCGAATGGAGCGACTGATCCTGTGGAAGCGTAGGGAGAGATCAGCCCCGACCACGCCAGGGTCACAAGCCGAAGCTTCCCTGGCTTGATCCTGCAGCATGCGGGCCATGTCCATGCCGATGAGCACCAGCTGACGCAGAGTCCTAGCCCGCCACTCGGCGCGCTCGGCATCGATGTCGTCATCGGAGAGGGTGTTGACCGTGTCCATGAACGAAACAAGAACATGTGGCAATCGCCTTGTCAACAGTCTTTCGATCCGCCGTCAAGATTGACCACCAACCCCCGCGAAAACACACGAAAACCATGGGGATCGAACCGGCGCGCCTCACCCCCACCGCTCATCCCGGTGCATACCGGGATCCAGATCGTGAAGCTTAGCCTATGAGGATATGCCCCACGGCCTGA
>JANLPX010000351.1:0-12689 GCA_031367485.1 Alphaproteobacteria bacterium
ATCCACTGATCAACACCGCGACCACGCGGGTTTCACGGGCGGGCCTTTTTGTTTTTTTTGGTGCGCTAAATATCAAACCGGTGATTGTGGATTTCGCCGCGATGGCGTTACAGGAAGACGAACACGGGCGTTGAAGCCTGACGGGTGACACCCCACGTTCTGGGACTAAGGACACAGGATTGAGACGATGAGCCTGATCGGGGAAACCAAACCCATTGCCGACTTGATCAAGGATGGGACTGACGCGGTATTCATGGCAGACGTCATTGAGGCTTCTAAAGAGCAGCCAGAGATCGTCGACTTCTGGGCACCTTGGTGTGGCCCCTGCAAGCAGCTTGGCCCGGCCATCGAGCGCGCCGTCACCGCTGCCAAGGGAAAGGTCAAGCTGGTCAAGATCGATATCGACCAACATCCCCAATATGCCGGCCAGCTACGGGTCCAGTCTATCCCGGCGGTGTTCGCTTTTTCAGGCGGACGGCCCATTGATACCTTCACCGGCGCGTTGCCTGAGAGCCAGGTCAAAGCCTTTGTGGAGCGGGTGGCCAAGAAGGCTCCAGCAAATCCGACGGATGAGCTCTTAGCTCTGGCCAAGGAGTCTTTGGGATTGGGTGATCTGGGCGGTGCCGCCCAAGCCTATGCCCAGGTCTTGCAGATCGACGGCGAGAACCTCAAGGCGCTGGGCGGTATGGCCCGGGTCTATCTCGATAGCGGCGACGTTGAGCGCGCCCGCGAGATCGCCGAGATGGCCCCTGCTGATGCCAAGGACATCGATCTGGACAGCGTGCGCGCCGCACTGGCCTTGGTAGAGACGGCACCGTCCGAGACCTCGAGTTTTGAGCACGCCCTTGCGGCCAATCCCATGGATCATGTCGCACGCTTTGAGCTGGCTAAGGCCTTGGCTGGTCGCGGTGACTGGCAAGGTTCGGTCGATCACTTGCTGGCCATTATTTCTGCCGATCGGGCCTGGAATGAAGACGCGGCGCGTGCGCAACTGTTGACCGTGTTCGAAGCGGCTGGGCCAGCATCTGAGATTTCTCGGTCGGGTCGTCGCCGACTGTCGGCAATTTTGTTTTCCTGAGGTCGATAGAGAGTCTCCATGCCCGACCAATCCCTAGACCTACCCCAAGTGATCCCTGTCTTTCCACTGGATGGGGCTCTTCTGCTGCCCGGCGGAGAGCTTCCATTGCGGATATTTGAGCCGCGCTATCTCAACATGATCGATGACGTCATGGCTGGCGACCGCATGATCGGCATGATCCAGACCAAGGGCGGAGAGCGTGCGCGGCCCAACCTTGCCGGGGTAGGCTGCGCAGGCAAGATCACCAGCTTCAACGAGACCTCCGACGGCACTTATTTGATCACGCTGACGGGCGTCTGCCGATTTGCGATCGGCGACGAGTTGTCGGTGCGAACTCCGTACCGACAGGTGCGCGCAGCGTTTGACGCCTATGCGGTCGATCTCGACGAAGACTCTGACGCCATTGGCTTTGACCGCACGCGGTTTGGTCGGGCCTTGAAGACCTACCTCAATCGTCGGGAGCTCGATATTGATTGGGAGTCGGCCAAGGTTGCGCCGCTCGATAGCCTCGTCACCAGCTTGGCGATGGGCCTGCCATTCGGGCCTGCGGAAAAGCAAGCGCTGCTGGAAGCCCCATCCCTGGCCGCCCGTTGCGAGGCCCTGACGGCCCTGCTGGAGATCGACGCCCTCGAAGGTGACGACGACACACCCCACAGCATCCAATAGGGGTTGAGACCCATGACCGACGATGAATTATCCCCGCTGGTTTCTGAGGTAGACCCTCGCCTGCTGGAAATCCTGGTTTGCCCCGTGACCCATGGTCCGTTGATCTATGATCGCGGGCGTAACGAGTTGATCAGCAAGGGTGCCAAGCTCGCCTACCCCATTCGCGACGGGGTGCCGATCATGCTGCCCGAAGAAGCTCGCGAAGTTGTGGACTAACGCCACCGAGGCCCCAATTGACTTGAGCTCGCTCTAGGCTCAGCATTCTCTTCTAGTCACAGGGGAAACGGTTTCATGAAGGCCCATCTCGGGATTGCGGCGGTCGTCTGCGCCTAAGGCGCAAACCACAAACCGTCGACATCGTGCGCCCAATCCGCCCACTGCGGACTAGGGCGCTTGCCTGAAACAGCGCGAGCGTATGGCTCGCCTTGCTGATGAGATTTCATGACTATCACCGAAATGCGCAACCGCTATGGCAGCCTGTGCGCCGAAATCTATGACCTAGACAAACCCCCCGGATCCCTTTTCGACATCGCCTATTATCAAGGCAGACTCCGAGACCTTGAGGGCCCAATCCTGGAGGGTGGCGTGGGTACTGGGCGAATGCTAGTGCCGCTGTTGGAGGCGGGACTAACCGTCGAAGGCTTCGACCATTCGCCTGAGATGCTCGCTGTCTGTCAGGTTAATCTTGATCAACGCGGTCTGTCGACCCACCTCAAGCAGGCGCGGTTTCAAGATTTTCACTACGATCGCGATTTCGCGGCCATTATCGTCCCGACCAGCTCCTTCGTGTTGATCGATGACTTTGATGAGGCTCTGGACGTCCTGAAGCGGTTTCGGCAACATCTGCGACCCGGAGGATTGCTGCTGATCGACTTGCCGCCCATGAGCTTCTTCGAGGTGAAAGCTCAGCCTCGTCGCTGGACAGCCTCAAACGGCGACCAATTGACCTTGGTCAGTGCTATGGAACGCAACGACCCTATCGGCCAACGACGAGTCAATCAGGACCGCTATGAGCGCTGGCGGGACGGAAAGCTTATCGAGACCGAGATCGAGCTTTTTGCCTACCGCGTTTGGGGGCTCAAGGAATTTGAATTGACCCTTCAAGCTGCCGGATTTGTCGACCTGGAGGTTTGCTCAAACTATCGTTCAGGGCGCGCGCCGAAGTCTGGCGATGGCATTCTGAACTTTTCTGCCCGAGCGCCGGGCTAAAGCGTCTCACCACGCAGCAGGCGGGGCAGGTCACCCAGCGCCCCGCCGGCATCGTGCATGAAGAACCGTCTGGCTGGCCCGATCCGGTTGACCAGAGACATCCCGGCACCGCGGGCTAGGCGTAGCAGCGGATGATCGTTCGAAAACAGACGGACAAAGACGTCCGTGGCGGCAGCCAACATGGTTGTGTCGAAGCTGCGCCACCTAGCATATCGCTCGAGCACGTCTTGGGACCCGATGTCCTCGCCTAGTCGCGCGGCGTCTACCAAAACCTGCGCCAAGGCGGCTGCACCCTTCAAACCTAGGTTTAGGCCCTGGCCCGCTATGGGATGGATCCCATGGGCGGCATCGCCCAGTAAGGCTGCGCGTGGCGCAGTCAAACGCTCGGCAAGCTGCAAAGCTAGGGGATAGGTGAAGATCGGACCCTCGACGGTCGCCTCGCCGAGCAGCCGACCAAATCGGCGCTGAAGATGGGCGTGGAAAACCTCTGGCCGCGCACTGACCAATGCCGCGGCCTTGTCCGTCGATTCGGTCCAAACCAGGCTCGCACGATCATCAGTCAGGGGCAGAATTGCGAAGGGTCCACCGGGTAGGAAATACTCATGGGCCACACCTTCATGGGGCCGAGACAACTTGACCGTCGCTACGATGCCGGTCTGCGGGTAGTCCCACCCAACGACCCCGATGCCAGCCGCGGCGCGAACGACGGAGTGTCGACCCTCCGCGCCCACGACTAAGGCTGCACTCAGCAGGCTACCGTCTTCCAGGGTCACATTGGCTGAGCCCAGATCCATTGAAACACTAGCAACCCGGGCGGGCGCCAAGACCCTTATTTCTGCACGCTGAACTGCTGCAGCCAATGCCGCCCGCGCCCTGCGGTTTTCCAACAGATAGCCAAGCGGCTCACCATCAGAACGACCAGCGATCTCAGCAGAATCGAACCTCAGATAGAAGGGTGAGTTCCCCCCTGCCGAGGCCCCGGGAGACCGTCCATCGGTGACGACGATCTGTTCGATCCGTTGAGCAAAGGGCTCAATGTCAGCCGCCAAGCCAAGCGTTCGCCATTGACGGAAACTCGCATAGGCGACCGCTGACGCGCGACCATCGAAGGTTGGCGCGGCCTGAGCTTCAAACACAATCGGATCGATCAGGATCGGCTCAAGCCCACCCTGTTTGAGGGCCAAAGCTAGGGTTGCCCCGGCCATCCCTGCTCCAGCAATAATGACATCTGCGTCCATTGTCGGGATATGCCAACGAAGTGGGTCCAAGGTCCAGTCTCGATGATTTCTGGACGCGAGAGTCCACTTTATTATTGCGTGTTGCGAGCCACAACTCTAGAGAACGTGAAGTTTGGACGCATCCGTCCATTTTTCGCTGCCTAGGCTTAGGAATTCGACCATGGCTGACACGCCCAGACGCCCACTGGTCCCGCTGATCGTGGGTGGCGCGGCAACGATCGCCCTGGCAGTCGGTATCGCCATGTGGTGGTCCAACAAACAACACTTCGAATCTACAGAGAATGCTTTCATTCAGGCCGACAAGGTCTCAGTGGCACCCCAAGTCGAAGGGTTCGTGTCTGAGGTTCTGGTGGGAGACAACCAGCGCGTTGAGGCTGGTCAAGTCCTTGTCCGCCTTGACGCGGCAAGCCTAACCGCCAAGCTTGCTCAATCTCAGGCGAACGCCGCTGCGTTAGATGCGGCTGTGCGTGGCGTCGATGACAAGTCCGGGCTGGAGCGCGCGATGATCGCCCAGAAAGCGGCAGGCGTAGAGAGTGCCAAGGCGCAGGCCCAATTGGCGGGTGCTGAACTGGCGCGATATGCAGCCTTGGCCAAGCAAGGCTGGACATCATCCCAACGCGCCCAATCGGCGAGTGCCCAGGCCCGTCAGGCCGGGGCGATGGTTGATCAGGCTCAGGCAACCCTGGAGGCCGAACGCCAAGCAGCTTATGGGCTAGGCTCTAGCCGAGCTCAGACACTGGCTCAGGCCCAGGCAGCCCACGCCGCTGCTGAGGCCATGCGAATCGATCTGTCCCGGACAGAGATTCGCGCGCCGGTCGGCGGCGTTGTCGGCGCGCGCGCCGTTCGGCCGGGCCAGTATGTGCGCCCTGGCACCTCGCTGATGAGCATAGTCCCTCTTGGCCAAGCCTATATCCTAGCCAACTTCAAAGAGACTCAGGTCTCCCGGCTAAGGATTGGCCAATCTGTTGAGATCAAGGCCGATGCCTTTGGCAAACAGCCCATCAAGGGCAAGATCGAAAGCTTTTCGCCTGCGACCGGGTCTGAGTTTGCCTTGATCCCAGTTGAGAACGCCGTTGGCAACTTCACGAAGATCGCCCAGCGGGTGCCAGTCAAGATCGTTGTTGATCCAGGCGAACCCCTGGCCGGTGCCTTGCGGCCCGGGTTATCGGTAGAGATCAAGGTCGACGTCTCACGAAACACCGGCGCTAGCTTTGCAGAATCCACAACGGTCACGAAGCCCTGACATGTCCGACGCCTCGTCTCTGACACTGAGCCAGGCTCCCCCCGGCGGCCACCTGAGGGCCTCTGGTGAAGTTGATTGGCTAAAGGTATTCCTCGGGTTCGGCGGTATGGTCGTGGGCCAGTTTATGGCCATTCTGGACATTCAGATCGTCACGGCGTCTCTCTCGCAGATCCAAGCAGGAATCGGGGCGAGCGCCGACGAAATCGGCTGGGTTCAGACTATCTATCTGTTGGCTGAGGTGGTGATTATCCCATTGACCGCTTACCTCACCAAGATGTGGGGAACGCGCAGCGTCTACGTTGCGGCATCTGCTCTGTTCATCATCTCCTCGGTCGCGACGGGATTGTCCACCAGCTTTGAAATGATGATCGTGACCCGCGCGCTTCAAGGCATAGCGGGCGGAGCCATGATACCGGCGGTATTCGCTACCGCCATGACCGTTTTCCCGCCCGAGCGGAGGGTGACGGCAAATGTCATTGTCGGCTTGATCGTAACATTGGCCCCCACAGTCGGCCCGACGCTAGGTGGCCACCTAACAGAGTGGCTCAACTGGCGCTGGCTATTCTTCGTCAATGTCCCCCCCGGCCTGTTGGTGATCTTCCTAGTCAGCCGCTACGGAGATTTCGATAAGGGCGACCCCGCGCTCTCCAAAGGGATCGATTGGCTGGGTTTGGCCCTGATGACCGTGTTCCTGCTTTCGACGCAATATCTTCTGGAAGAAGGGGCCGAGAACGGATGGCTCAAGGACGACTTAATGCGGGGCCTGCTGATCTTTTCAGTCTTCACCGGCGCAGGGTTTTTCTGGCGGCAGCTGACCTATTGGCAGCCAATTGTCAGCCTAAAGCCCTTCGTGGATCGCAACTTCACCATCGGTATGGTGATGAGCTTCGTGGCCGGGATCAGCCTCTATGGTGGCACGTTTATCTTGCCTTTGTTCCTTGGGCGCGTCCTGCGGTACTCGGCCGCTGAGGTCGGAACAACCATGCTGGTGTCAGGTCTCGTCATGTTCCTGACCGCACCTGTCGCAGGTCGGTTTGTGCGATTGATGGACCCACGAATCCCAATGTTTGTTGGCTTTGGCTTGGCGGCCTGGGGCATTGGCTTAGGCGTAAAGATCAATGCAAACTGGGGTTTCTCGCAGTTTGCATTGCTTCAGGTGATGCGCGGTATGGGCGTGATGATCGCCATGATTGCTTCACAGCAACTCACAGTGTCGACCCTACCCGTCAGCCTAATGAAAGACGCGTCCGGACTGGTCAATCTGATCCGCAATGTCGGTGGCGCGGTGGGCCTGGCCATGATCACGACGATCTTGGGCTATCAGACAAAAGTCCACTACGCCGATCTGGCAGCTGGCTTTACCTCTGCCAATGCTGCCGGGCAGGAGATGATGTCGGGCATGTCGGCGATGATGCAGGCCACGGGGGTTGGCGACTCCGAAGGCGCGGCGCGGAAAATGATGTCCATGCTGCTTCAGCGCGACGCCCTGATCATGGCCTTTGGTGATGCGTTTCTGTTTCTGGCCGCGGGCTGCCTATTGGCCGGCTTCATTGCCTTGCTGTCGCGCCCCACCAGCACAGCGCTCCCTCCTCCAAGCGGCGGCGGTCACTAATGCCTAGAGTTGCGGGACAAATCGACCTGGCCAAGAGCGAGGCGATTCTTGACGCAGCAGGCGAAATTCTCGCCTCTCGCGGCCTGGGCGCGCCCATGGAGGAGATAGCGCGTCTCGCCGGGGTTTCGAAGCAGACCATATACAACCGGTTCGGCTCCAAGGCGGAGTTGGTCAGGGCCCTGGTTGAACGCCGGGTCGATGAGATTACGGCACCCCTGGATGTGCAGGGCACCACAGACGGTCCGGAGGCCGCGTTAACAGGCTTTGCCAAGGTCATGATGATGGCCGTCCTTACCCCCCGCAGCGCAGCCTTTATGCGGCTCTACATGCAAGGCGCTGTGGAAATGCCCGACCTTGCGCAAGCTGTGTTTGAGGCTGGCCCCAAATCGTCGCGAGCCCGTTTGGCTGTCTTTCTTGAGCGAGAGGCCGCTGATGGCCGTCTAGAGATCGACGACCCCGCACTGGCCGCCGAGTTCTTCGCTGGCATGGTCGTTGGGTCGCACCAAACCGCGCTCTTGCTCGGGGTCGACCTCGGCTTGAATGAAGCCGACATCGATTATATCGCTCAAGAGGCCACGCGGCGATTCATCAAGGCCTATTCCAGCTAGTCCGCACTGTCATCGCTGAAGCCCATAATGTGGAAACCAGCGTCAACATGGACCAATTCGCCCGTGGTAGACCTGCCTAGGTCTGACAGCAGCCACAGGGCCGCGCCGGCGACGCCCTCCATGGAGGTATCTTCCTTCATGGCCGACAGCGCACGGCCCTTAGCCAACATGGCGCGGCCGCCGGAGATTCCCGCCAGGGACAGGGTGCGCATGGCACCTGGTGACAGGGCATTGACCCGAATGCCTTTGGGACCGAGGTCGCGGGCCGCGTAACGGGCGGCGGCTTCCAGAGCGGCCTTGGCCACCCCCATCGTGTTGTAGTTCGGGATCGCTCGCTCGGAACCCATATAGGTCAGGGTCAAGATCGAGCCACCATTGGGCATCAAAGCCGAGGCCCGCCTCGCGCAGTCTGCGAAGCTGTAGACCGAGATTTCCATGGCCTGAAGAAATCCTGCCCGGCTGGCATTCTCCACGAAGGAGCCACTGATCTGATCCTTCGGCGCGAAAGCGATGGCGTGGACGAAGAAGTCGATCTCGCCGAACGCCCCCTTCACAACCGCGAAGCCCGCGTCCATTGACGCGTCGTCGGTGACATCCACGGCCGCGAGGGTCTTCACCCCTATGCTCTCAGCCAAGGGCTGCACCCGACGCTCCATGCCCGGCAGGTGCAAGAACGCCATCTCGGCACCCTGGGCTGCCAATTGGCTGGCAATCCCCCAAGCGATCGACTGGTGGTTGGCCACGCCAGTCACGATGCCGCGCTTGCCCTTCATCAGGGTGCCAGGAAGCATCTGATAGTCGTCAGCCATGAGGCTTCTCCTTGAAAACTAGGGGTTTAGACCCGGCTCATCACCAGACAGCCATTGGTGCCGCCGAAGCCGAAGCTGTTGGACATCACCGTCTCGACTTGCCGGTCCTCGCGCTTGCGCAAGATTGGTAGGCCCTCGAATATCGGATCGAGGTTTTCGATATGGGCGCTCTCGGCCAGAAAGCCATTATTGAGCATCAGCAACGAATAGATCGCCTCCTGGGCACCCGCCGCGCCGAGGCTGTGGCCGGTGAGGGACTTGGTAGACGAGATCGCAGGTGCCGCATCACCGAATACTTCGCGCACCGCGCCCATTTCCTTCTCGTCACCCACCGGGGTCGAGGTGCCATGCGGATTGAGATATTCAATCTTGCGATTCCCAGCGCCCGCCATGGCCAATTTCATGCAACGAACAGCACCCTCGCCAGATGGCGCGACCATGTCGAAGCCGTCAGAATTGGCGGCATATCCGACGATCTCAGCATAGATCTTGGCCCCGCGCGCCTTGGCATGCTCGTACTCTTCCAGCACCAGAATCCCGGCACCTCCGGCGATGACGAACCCGTCGCGGGCGACGTCATAGGCGCGGCTGGCAACAGCAGGCCGATCGTTGAAGTTGGAACTCATCGCACCCATGGCGTCGAACAGCACCGAGAGCGTCCAGTCGAGTTCCTCCGTGCCTCCAGCGAACACCACGTCCTGCTTGCCCATGGCGATCTGCTCATAGCCGACGCCGATGCAATGGGTCGAGGTGGCGCAGGCTGACGAAATCGAGAAGTTCAGGCCCCTGATCTTGAACCAAGTCGCCAGGGTCGCAGAAGGCCCTGAGCTCATGGCCTTGGGAACAGCAAACGGGCCGACCCGCTTTGGGCCCTTTTCGCGGGTAATGGCCGCGGCCTCGACAATAGCGCGGGTAGAGGGGCCGCCAGATCCGACGATTAAGCCGGTTTGGTCGTGCGAGACTTGGTGAGGCTCAAGGCCAGAATCGGCGATAGCCTGCTCCATGGCGACGTGAGCATACCCGGTGCCTTGAGCCAAAAACCGGGCCGCACGGCGGTCGACAAGGGATTCCCAGTCTATCTGAGGGGCTGCGTGAACCTGACAGCGGAAGCCCAGCTCAGCATATTCCGGTGCAGCAATAATGCCTGACTTGGCCTCACGAAGGGATGTGAGGACTTCGTTGGTGTTGTTGCCGATGGACGAGACGATCCCGATTCCGGTGACGACGACGCGGCGCATGGTTTGGTTCCCGAGTTATCGACCCATCAAGGCCGTTGAAAAAGACCGACGCGAAGATCTTGAGCCCAATAGATGGGAACGCCGTCGGCTTCCAAAACCCCATCACCGATCCCCATGACCAGACGGCGATTAATGACCCGCTTCATTTCGATCTTGTAGGTCACCTTTTTGATGTCGGGTGTGACCTCACCGCCGAACTTGACTTCGTTACATCCGACTGCCCGACCACGGCCTTTGGCACCGATCCAACCCAGATAGAAACCTACCAGTTGCCACAGGGCATCAAGGCCTAAGCTTCCCGGCATAACCGGGTCGCCGATGAAGTGGCAGTCGAAGAACCAGAGGGCCGGATTGATATCGAACTCGGCCTCGATATAGCCCTTGCCGTGGGCTCCGCCGACATCATCAATGTGGATGATTCGATCAAACAACAGCATCGGTGGCGATGGCAATTGCGCATTACCCGGCCCGAACATCTCGCCGCGCGCGCAGCTGAGCAGCTCCTCGTGACTATAGTGGCTCTTCGCCTTGGCACCGGTTGTCATGATCTTTGTCGAGGTCCGCAAGTTTGAGGCGTGATGGCTAGCAGAGCGCGAGGACTTGCTCAACGCCTCGCGTCGTTGGTTAAGGTATGACGCGTGGTGCCACGCACTGGGGTTTCTCGGCAACGCCCCACACGCCGGTGGCCTCTGTCCATCCGGTGATGCCGCCCGAGCGAACCTTGCACCACCCCTTTTTGTCGCATTTGATCAGACTGGCCGTAGACCGCGCCTGAAGATAGGCAGCGACGGGGGCCGTAAGCTTCGGCGATTTTCGAACGGCTATGGGTTCCGACGCCATTCGCATGATGGTGCGCCGACCATCCACAGTTCGGGCGTGCACCCAGGCCAGGTTTCCCTCGGGATCGCAGACCCTGCGCCATTCGGAACTCTCGGCAACCACCTGCACGGGCAGTCCACGCGCGCGGTAAATCCAGAGCAGACGTTGATCATTGTTCGGTCCAGCTCGGGCGTTCACTTCGCTGAACTTCAGCGACACATAGCGCGGCACTGGCAGGCCAGACGGCGTTTGACGATCAGCCGCCGACGTTCCCACCGCCACAAACAGCAGCACTGCCATTTTCAAGATTTGCCGCCCGCGGTGCACCTTTGACCCAACCTCGCCTTGGCCGTACCTGTGACCTTTGCTAGAGGTTTGAGCACCAACGCGCCAGAGCGCTATCCTCTGGATTGAAATTTTCGAGTCGCCCCACCGATGCCATCGCGAAAACCGACTGTCATTGTCACCCGCCGGCTCCCCGATACGGTTGAGACCCGCCTGCGTGAACTGTTCAATACCGAGCTTAATCTCCATGACGAGCCTCTATCCCGCGCCGCCCTGATTGACGCCGTTGGCCGTTGCGATGTTCTGGCACCCACCATCACTGACAAGATCGACGCAGAGGTGATCGCCAAGGCAGGGGAACGGTTGAAACTCATCGCCAATTTCGGGGCTGGTGTTGATCACATTGACGTCGCAGCCGCCAATGCGCGCGGGATCGCAGTGACCAATACGCCGGGCGTCCTCACCGAGGACACCGCTGACCTGACGCTGGCTCTGATCATGGCGGTGTCCCGTCGGATCGTTGAGGGAGCCAATGTGGCCCAGGCCGGTGGATTTACCGGCTGGGCTCCAACCTGGATGATGGGTCGGCGGATTTCGGGTAAGCGCCTGGGCATCATTGGGATGGGCCGGATCGGTGAGGCCGTCGCGCGAAGGGCTAAGGCCTTTGGCATGCAGATCCACTATCATAATCGCAAACCCGTCTCCGGGCGTATCGCCGAAGATCTTGAGGCCACCTATTGGGACAGCCTGGACCAGATGCTAGCCCGGATGGACATCATCACCGTCAACTGCCCGCACACACCGGCCACCTATCACCTGCTTTCGGCCAGGCGGCTAAAGTTGATGCAACCCCACGCCATCCTAGTGAACACCGCCCGAGGCGAAATCATCGACGAAAACGCGCTTGCCGATCAGCTCGCCAAAGGTGCGATCGCGGGTGCCGGTCTCGACGTCTACGAATTCGAGCCGACAATAAACCCCAAACTCTTGAAGTTACCCAATGCCGTCCTGCTGCCTCACCTGGGATCAGCCACGGTCGAGGCCCGAACCGAAATGGGCGAGAAGGTGATCATCAACATCAAGACCTGGATGGATGGCCATCGGCCGCCAGACCGGGTTCTAACCTCAATGTTGTGAATTGCCGCAAACAAGACAGTCGGGATCAGAGCCAATTTTCACGGTGCGCGTCTGCGCCGAAAGGGCGTCGTAGATCAGTAACCGCCCGGTCAAGGCCTCACCAGCACCCGTGATCAGCTTGATCGCCTCCAGGGCCATCATTGACCCGATCACGCCCGCCAGCGCGCCAACCACACCGACCGCCGAGCATGTCTCGGCATCCGGTGGGATTTCTGGAACTAAGCAGCGATAGCAGGGCTGTTCGCCGAAAACCCCGACCTGCCCTGTCCAGCGGCCTATCGCGCCAGAAACCAGCGGGACCCCAACGGCCACGCAGGCGGCATTGACTGCAAATCGGGTCGCAAAGTCGTCAGTGCCATCAAGCACAACACTGAACCCATTAATCATCGCCCCAGCATTCTCCGCCGTCACCGCAAGGCTGAGACCCTCAACGGTCACATTGGGATTTAGGCCCGCGAGTCGCTCTATGGCCGCCTCGGTCTTGAGCCGACCGATATCAGCCTCTCCGTAGATCACTTGCCGCTGTAGGTTGGAGCGATCCACGCGATCAGGATCGACTAAGACCAAGGTCCCGACGCCAGCCGCCGCCAGATAGAGCGCTGCCGGGGCTCCCAGGCCACCCGTGCCAATGATTAGAACCCTGGCTGCTTTCAGTTTTTGCTGCCCGGGGCCGCCGACCTCTCGCAATACCAAGTGGCGGGCATAGCGCTCAACCTCGTCGTCGGAGAACATCATCAATCTTGACCC
>JANLPX010000370.1:0-9462 GCA_031367485.1 Alphaproteobacteria bacterium
CGCCGCGGTGGCTGAGCGTACGGGGATTGGCGTGATCAAGGTGCTCTCGGTGTCCGACGCCACCGATATCGGCGCCGCTAAGGCCTATGAGGGGGTGGTCGAGCACCTGATGTTCGACGCCAAGGCTCCTAAATCCTTCGATCGACCGGGAGGCACCGGAGCCCGCTTTGATTGGACCCTCATGTCGGGACAAAGGTTTCAACGCCCGTGGTTCCTCGCTGGAGGGTTGGATCCGTGGAACGTAACTGAGGCGATCAGCCAATCGGGTGCGCCGATGGTAGATGTTTCCTCTGGCGTTGAGCGCGGTGCGGGCCTAAAGGACCCGGCCTTGATCACGGCATTTTTGGAGGCCGTGCGCCGCGTCTGAGTTTGACCCTGTGAACGCTCCCCTTCTGCCAGATATGGCAAAACCAAACGACTACACCGCTTATCCGGATGCCTCCGGGCGTTTTGGCGACTATGGCGGTCGATATGTGCCAGAAACCCTCATGCCCCTGGTCCATGAGTTGGACGCCGCCTATCGTGCCGCCAAGGCTGATCCGGCGTTCCAGGCTGAGCTTTCCAGCTTCCTGACCCACTATGTGGGCCGCCCCAGCCCGCTCTATTTCGCCGAGCGAATGACTGCCCATTATGGCGGGGCGAAGATCTATTTCAAACGCGAGGAGCTGAACCACACCGGCTCACACAAGATCAACAATTGTATGGGCCAGATCCTGTTGGCGCGGCGCATGGGCAAGACCCGGATCATCGCCGAAACAGGCGCCGGACAACACGGCGTGGCCAGCGCGACGGTCTGTGCGCGGTTCGCTTTGCCCTGCGTGGTCTACATGGGTTCTGTGGATGTTGAGCGGCAGAAACCGAATGTGTTTCGCATGAACCTGCTCGGCGCGACAGTTGAGGCCGTTACTTCGGGCTCAGCCACCCTCAAGGACGCTATGAATGAGGCGTTGCGGGACTGGGTCACCAACGTGCACGACACCTATTACATGATCGGCACCGCGGCCGGCATGCACCCCTACCCGGAGATGGTGCGCGACTTTCAGTCGGTGATTGGCCACGAGACCAAGACCCAGATGATGCAGGCCGAGGGTCGTCTACCCGACGCCGTCGTGGCCTGTGTCGGCGGCGGATCAAACGCCATCGGCATTTTCCATCCGTTCCTGAACGACGAAGGCGTCAAGCTGATCGGAGTCGAAGCCGCCGGTGACGGCATGGAGAGCGGCCGGCACGCTGCGGCGATCAATGGCGGGCGACCGGGCGTTCTGCACGGCAACATGACCTATCTTCTGCAAGACCTCGAGGGTCAGATTACAGAGGCGCACTCGATTTCAGCGGGCCTAGATTATCCGGGCATCGGGCCAGAGCATTCCTGGTTGCATGATGTTGGCCGCGCGACCTATTTGACCGCCACCGATTTAGAATCGCTCGACGCCTTTAAGCTATGCGCCGAGCTTGAGGGCATCCTTCCTGCGATTGAGTCGGCCCATGCTCTGGCGCGGATCGGTGATGTCGCCCAGCAGGTCGGCCAGGGCGGCGTGGTCGTGCTGAACCTGTCTGGCCGTGGCGACAAGGATGTCGCGACCGTAGCGGCGCATTTGGGGCGGACGGTTTGACCAAATCACGCATTGACGCCCGCTTCGCGGCGCTGAAGGCAGAAGATCGGGCGGGGTTCGTTGCCTATGTGATGGCTGGTGACCCAGACTATGCGACGGCCCTGGATATCTTGAAGGGCTTGCCTGCCGCCGGGGCCGACCTGATCGAGGTCGGGTTCCCGTTTTCAGACCCCATGGCCGAAGGTCCTCCAATCCAGCGCGCCGCCCTGCGGGCCTTGGCCAATGGCATGACGCTTCGCAGGACTCTCGATCTGGTCGCTGAGTTCCGGATAGCTGACCAGACCACGCCGATTATCATGATGGGCTATGCCAACCCGCTGGTTGGCTGGGGTTTCAAAGCTTTTGCACGAGATGCCGCTGTCGCTGGCGTCGACGGTTTGATCGTTGTTGATATACCGCCGGAGGAATCCGAACCCTTGGCTGACGCGCTTGACGCTGAGCATCTTTCGTTGATTCGTTTGGCGACCCCCACCACCGACGATAATCGACTGAAGGTCGTCATCCGTCGCACCTCGGGCTTCGTATATTACGTGTCAGTGGCTGGAGTGACGGGCGTGAAGGAAGCTAATGCCGACCTAGTTGCGCCCCACGTCGCGCGGGTACGTGCAGCCTCTGGTTTGCCCGTCGCTGTTGGATTTGGCGTCAAAACACCTGAAGTCGCATCCGCCATTGCGCGAGTCGCTGACGCCGTCGTGGTGGGTTCGGCGCTGGTTGACGAGGTGGCTACTGCTTTGGCAATGAACGAAAGCGTGACCAGCCGGGTGCTTTCAAAAGTTCAAACCTTGGCTAAGGCTACGGCTTCAGCGCGAAACCAAAGCGTCAGGGCGTAAGACCTAATGGCGATGGCCGAACATCGAAATGAAAAACAGGGGAAGCTCCCCCTCGCACCCACGCCCAAAGAACGTGGCGGCTGGCTAGCGAAGATCGCGCCTGGTGTCCGGAACCTCGTCGCCAAACGCGAGACACCGGAGAACCTCTGGGTCAAATGCCCCGACACTGGCGAGATGATTTATCGCCCCGACTTGGAAGCCGCCCTTTGGGTGACACCGTCGGGCAGTCACATGCGGATCGGCGCGGCCCAACGGCTGCGCTACACTTTTGATGATGGCAAATACGAGAAGATTTCCTCGCCAATCGTCGTTGATGACCCGCTGAAGTTCCCAGACGACAAGCCTTATCCCGAGCGCTTGAAGGCGGCCCGCAAGGCCACGGGTGAGCAGGATTCTATGGCCATCGGATTTGGCCAAATCGATAGGCAGGACGTTATGGTCGTAGTCCAGGACTTTGCCTTTATGGGCGGGTCGCTCGGCATGGGGGCGGGGGAGACCTTCATCAAGGCCGCACAAGAAGCGGTAAAACGCCAAGTTCCCTTTGTGATTTTCACCGCATCTGGCGGTGCTCGGATGCAGGAGGGAACCTTGTCCCTTATGCAAATGGCGCGGACCACCTTGGCGCTCAATGAGGTCAAGACAGCAGGCCTACCCTATGTCGTGGTCCTGACCGACCCCACGAGCGGCGGTGTTGTCGCCTCTTATGCCATGCTGGGCGATGTGCATCTGGCCGAACCCAATGCCATGATCGCTTTTGCCGGACGCAGGGTCATCGAGCAGACGATCCGCGAAGTTCTGCCCGCCGGCTTCCAACGCGCAGAGTTCCTTCAAGAGCGCGGTATGGTCGACAAGGTGGTCACACGATCGGACATACGTGCGGTGCTGGGCTCGATCCTGAAAACCATGATGATGGGGCGTGCGCGTTCAAGAGCCGCCTGATCCCCGCGAGAGCGGTGCCCCACCATGTATGATGAAATCCGCGCCTCAGATGCCGTCATTGCGCGCCTGCGCGCCAACCATCCGACCCTAATCGACCTGACGACTGGACGGGTGCAACGCCTACTGGCGACGCTCGGCCATCCCGAGCGGCGATTGCCGCCCGTCATCCATGTGGCAGGCACAAACGGTAAGGGCTCGACCATCGCTTACCTGCGGGCGATAGCCGAAGCTGCGGGCTTGAAGGTCCACGCGATTACCTCGCCGCACCTCGTTCGCTTTGCTGAGCGCATTAGGGTGGCTGGAGACTTGATCAGCGACGCTCGCCTGACAGAACTGACCGACAAGCTTGAGGCCGCCAACCAGGGCGAACCCATCAGCTTTTTCGAAATCACCACCGTCTTGGCCTTACAGGCATTTGCCGAAACGCCTGCCGATCTTTGCCTGATTGAGGTGGGCCTGGGCGGCCGGTTTGACGCCACGAATATCTTCGATGCCCCAGCGCTCAGTGTCATCACCCCGGTGGACTATGATCATCTTGAGCTCTTGGGGCCCGAGCTCTCCAAGATCGCCTGGGAGAAGGCTGGGATCATCAAGGCCGGGCGGCCCGTGGTGGTGGCGCGCCAGCTGGACGAAGCCTTTGAGGTCATCGAGCGGGAAGCTCAGACCCTGAAGGCACCGATGCTGGTCATGGGCCAGGACATAGACGGCTGGGAGGAGCGCGGCCGATTGATGGTGCAAATGCCTGACCGCCTGTTGGACCTATCTACGCCGAGCTTGTTTGGGCCGCACCAGTTCGAAAATGCGGCCCTAGCCGTTGCCGCGATGGTGACGTGGGGCGACGCGCGCATCACCGAAGAGGCACTAGCCAAGGGTGTGGCGAGTGCGGTTTGGCCTGCACGTTTTCAGCGCCTGACCACCGGGCCTCTTGGAGAAATAGCCCAGGCGCGGGGCGCTGATCTATGGCTGGACGGCGCGCACAATCCCCACGGCGGTCGCGCCCTGGCGCTGGCCTGTGAAAAACTGGTGGCGCGAGCACCAACCCCCTTGACCCTGATCGTTGCGCAATTTGCCCGCAAGGACTCGGTGGGCTTCTTTGCACCCCTGGCTGGGTTAGGCGCACGCGTGATCACGACAACCTTTGAGTCGACAACGGCCCTGAGTGCGGCGGACTTGGCCAAGGCTGCCCATCAAACCGGATTGCAGGCTGAGACCGCACCCGATGTCACCGCCGCTCTAGAGCTGGCCCTCGCCGTTCCTGGCCCGGCACCGCACGTGGTGATCTGCGGCGGGCTTCACTTTGCTGGCGAAGTCTTGGCCATGAGCCCGGAGACCTGGCCGACTTGAGTTTTCAGGCCTTGGCCGGTGGCCAGACCTCTGTGTCGTGGTCAGGATGTTGATAGGAGACAATCGAATCGTAGTGGGCATCCAAGGCCGCGTCTTCCCCGAAGGTAGTGGCAGGAAGATCAGCAAGCTTGCTCAGCCACGGGACAGCGGCGTCCATCGCCAATTGGGCGACCGGTTGGTGCTGGGCTGGATCATCAAATGTGGCGATGGCCAACTCGATGACCTCCACGCTCCATTCGAAGGTAAGCGGCGTACCGCAGGCCGCACAGAAGCCGCGCTTGACCTTGTTGGAGCTATCGAACCGTTTGGGCTCGCCACGGGTCCAGGTGAGTTCGGCGACCTTCACCGAGACCAAGGCCCCATAGAAGCTGCCAAACGCCTTCTGACACATGCGACAGTGACACAAGGTGGCGCGTCCCAACACTCCGTCCACCCGAAATCGCACTGCACCGCATTGGCAACCGCCGGTCAGATCGCCCACTGCGCCGACTCCACTTGCGCCAGCACCCTGCCGCCCTCCACGCCCGTGACGATCATTACCGCGATCTTGCCGATCTCTGCGTCACCGGCAAAGCGGATTTCGGTGAAGTCCTCGGCACGGGCGACGCCGGGACGCTCGACCAAACCAGTTAGCCTGCGACCGATCTGGCGTTGAAGGTGGCGTTCAAGAGCCGCATCGCCCGCGGCCCGCAGTCGCGCGGCGCGATCCTTGACCACCGAACGCGCCACCGGCGGCATCCGCGCGGCAGGCGTGCCGGGGCGGGGGCTGAAGGGGAAGACGTGCAGGAAGGCCAACCCGCCCTCCTCCACCAGCCGCAGGGTGTTTTCGAACATCTCATCGGTCTCAGTGGGAAAACCCGCGATGAAGTCGGCCCCAAAAGCGGTATCGGGCCGTACGGCGCGCACGGAGGCAATCAACTTCAGCGCATCGGCCCGGCTGTGACGACGTTTCATCCGCTTGAGGATCATGTCGTCCCCGGCCTGCAAAGACAGGTGCAAATAGGGCATCAGCCGGGCGTCAGTGGCCAAGACCTGCAATAGGTCGCCATCGATTTCGGCGGCGTCGATGGAGGATAGCCGCAGGCGCGGCAGGTCCGGCACCAGTTTGAGAATCCGCGCCACCAGTTGGCCTAGAGTCGGCTGGCCCGGCAAGTCCGTGCCCCAGCTGGTGACATCAACCCCTGTCAGCACCACCTCCTGATAACCTTGAGCGGTCAGGCGACGGACCTGTTCAACCACCTCACCGGCCGCAGCAGACCGAGAATTGCCGCGTCCGAAGGGGATTATGCAAAAGGTGCAGCGGTGATCGCACCCGTTCTGCACCTCCACATAGGCCCGCGCACGATCCTTCAAGCCGTCGATCAAGTGGCCGGCAGTTTCCCGCACGCTCATAATGTCATTCACCCGCACCCGGCCCTGCGGCGCGGTGGACGCATAGGTTCCGGGGGCGGACTTCTCGACATTGCCGAGCACGAGATCGACCTCAGCCATGGCGGCAAAGGCGGCAGGATCAATCTGCGCCGCGCAGCCGGTGACGATCAGCTTGGCGTCGGGCCGCTCGCGCCGCGCCTTGCGAATGGCTTGCCGAGCCTGGCGCACGGCCTCGCCAGTGACCGCGCAGGTGTTGAAGATGATGGCGTTCTCAAGCCCGTCTTCCGTAGCCCGCGCACGAACGACCTCGCTCTCGTAGGCATTGAGACGACAGCCGAAGGTGACGATCCGGACGTTCGCGTTCGGATCGTCACCCCGGACGGGTGCGTTAGCCACCGATCCTGGATCCAGTGCGAGATCACCACTCACGGCAACACACCCGTGAACTCGATCTCCAGCGGTCCCGTCATGATCACGTGGTCGTCGCTGCGTCGCCATTCGACGGTCAGCTCGCCGCCGTCCAATTCGAGAGTCGCCATACGGTCAGTGAGATTGCGGCGGGCTGCGGCGACCAGCGCCGCACAGGCACCTGTGCCGCAAGCCTTGGTGAGGCCAGCCCCCCGCTCCCAGACCCGCAGACGGATGCGGTCCCGGGCCTTGATCTGGGCAAAGCCGACATTGACCCCTTCCGGAAACAGCATGTGATGTTCGATCATCGAGCCCGCTTCCCGCACCGGGGCGGTTTCGGCGTCGGCGACAAAGAACACCACGTGGGGGTTGCCCATGTTCACACAGCCGGGTGTGTGCAGATGCGGCGCATCGATAGGGCCGACCTGCAGTTCGATGCCCGTAGTGTTCATCTCTTCGCTGAGGGGGATCTGGTCCCAGGCCAAGCGGGGCGCGCCCATGTCGACGCTGACGAGCTTGTCGCCGATCCGGCGGGCTTGCAGCGGCCCACCTAGGGTCTCCATCACCGCCTGATCAGTTCCTGCGGCCTCCATCAGCAACCAACCGACACAGCGCGAGCCGTTGCCACAGGCTCCAACTTCTTCCCCGTCGGCGTTCCAGAACCGAACGCGGGCATCGGCAGTGGTGGAGGGCTCAATGGAAATCAGCTGATCACAGCCAATCCCGGCCTTGCGGTCGGCGATAGCGCGCACCTCCTCTGGCGTCGGAGCAAACGGCGCGGTCCGGGCCTCGACCACGACAAAGTCGTTGCCGAGCCCGTTCATCTTGAGGAACGGACGGCTCATGGAGGGGCTCTATAGGCGAGATTGACCGAGAGATCACCTTTGGCAAGACAAGGGTGGGTTCGGGGCTTTAGGTTCAAGACCATGAAAGCCTTCATCGCCGCCTTCGTCTGCGTCCTCGCCGCGACCACTGCCCTTGCGCAGGGGCCAGTGGATCCGTTCCAAAGCCTTGAAGACATTGACGCCGCCAGTTCTATGACTTGGGTCGTCGGCCAGAACGCCAAGACCGCCAAGCGGCTCGAAAGCGACCCACGCTATGAGGTTTTCCGCCAGGAAGCGCGGGCCATCTTCACGGCTCAGGACCGGATCGCATGGCCGGACTTCCGTGCAGGTGGCGTGGACAACGTCTGGCAGGACGCTGAGCACATTCACGGGGTCTGGCGTCAGACGAGCCTGGCGGCCTATCGCGGCGCGACCCCAAACTGGGAAACTCTGCTGGACCTAGACGCCCTGTCGAAAAGCGAGGGCAAGAATTGGTTTTGGAAGGGCGCGACCTGCCTAAAGCCAGAGGAGACCCGCTGCCTTGTCGCTCTGTCGGATGGCGGCGGGGACGCGGTAGAAATTCGGGAATTCAGTACCCTGCGCAAAAGCTTTGTCACCGGGGGCTTTCGGTTCTCGGTCGGCAAGCAAAACGTCAGCTGGCTGGACGCAGACACCGTGGTGGCGTCGCGCGAGTGGTCGCCCGGCGAGGTCACGACCTCGGGATATGCCTATATCGTCAAGACGGTGAGCCGAGCCGGCGCGACCCGTGAAACCTATCGTGGGGTTGCAACGGACGTCGTCGCCTCGGCCCAGGTGCTGACTGGCGATGACGGCAAGACAGTCGGGCTGATCTTTCGGCGCGCGGTGGATTTCTATCATTCCGAATTCAGTCTGTCGGTCGGTGGCAAGACCTCGCGGATCGCCCTGCCTTTGAAGGCCCAATTCAACGCCTTTGTGAATGGTCGCATGGTGTTCACCCTGAAGGAGGCTTGGAACGGCTACACGGCCGGTTCGGTGGTGGCCTATAGGCTGGGCGCGTTCGGGGCCTCGCCAGAACTGGTCTTCCAGCCCGGACCCCGGCAATCCATCCAGGCCGTCAATGCTACGGCAGGCAAGGTTGTGATCACCTTGCTGGACGACGTTAAGGGCGCGGTTGAGATCTATGATCTGGCCCGGGGGCAATGGGCCGGAACCCGGCTGGACTTACCGAAGGATGCGACCTTCCAAGTTCGCTCCACCGGGTCGACCGACGACAGCTTCTTCGTTTCCGCTGAGGGGTTCCTTGATCCCACCAGCCTGTGGTTGGTCGATGCCGCGACGGGCATAACCTCGCAGGTCAGGGCCTTGCCCCCACGCTTTGACGCGTCCAAGCATTCCGTGACCCAGTATTGGGCGACGTCCAGCGACGGCACCAAGATTCCCTATTTCGTGGTCGCGGCCAAAGCAGCCAAATCGGATGGTTCAACGCCGACCTTGATGTACGGCTATGGCGGGTTCGAGGTGGCTAAGCCGCCAATCTACCTGCCGGAGATGGGCAAGCTGTGGGTGGAACGCGGCGGAGCCTATGTGATCGCCAATATCCGCGGCGGTGGTGAATTTGGCCCCGCCTGGCATGAGGCAGTTCTGCGAGAAAACCGCCAGTTGGCCTTTGATGATTTCGCCGCCGTAGCCCGGGATATGACGGTGCGGGGCATAACAACACCGCGTCGCCTGGGTATCTATGGCCGGTCCAATGGCGGTGTGCTGACCACGGTCTCCATGACCCAACATCCCGAGCTTTGGAACGCAGTGGTGGTGGAGAGCCCGCTGATCGACATGCTGCGCTATCATAAGCTCTCAGCAGGAGCCTCGTGGATTAGCGAGTACGGCAACCCCGATGTGGCGGGCGACGCGGCCTTCATCAGCAAATATTCTGCCTATCAGAACCTGAAACCTGGCGTGGCCTATCCTGAGGCCTATATCACCACAAACACCCGCGATGACCGGGTCCACCCTGGCCATGCCCGGAAGTTCGCGGCCAAGCTGGAGGCGATGGGGGTACCCTATCTCTATTTCGAGCAGACCTTTGGCGGCCATGCCAATGATGCCGATCCCGAGCTGAATGCAGGCCGCTGGGCCAGGCACTATGTCTAC
>JANLPX010000424.1:0-1753 GCA_031367485.1 Alphaproteobacteria bacterium
GGTAACGCCAAGCGTGTTCTGGACCGTGAGCGCTGTAATCGCCGTGGCCGCATAACCACCGAGCGCCGTCACCGTCTTAATGTCAGCCTGGATGCCCGCGCCACCGCTGGAATCAGAACCGGCGATGATCAGGACTCGGCCTTGAAATTGAACCATCTCAGCCGATAGCGCGAAGCTGCTGCCTTGGACAGGTTAAGCCTATAGGCTCAAGTTGAATTTCCATGCATTGACAGTTATATATCTCTATGGCGATATATTGGCCATGGATGCTTTTGAAGCCCTGGCCGAACCCAATCGTCGCCGGATTCTGGACCTGCTGTGCGCGGGCGAACGACCGGCTGGCCTGTTGGGCAAGACCTTGGCGATCAGTCAGCCCGGGGTGTCCAAACACCTGCGCATGTTGCGAGAAGCCGGATTAGTGGAATCCCGAGCGAGCGGGCAAAAGCGGCTCTACCGCTTGGTGCCCGGAAAGCTTGCTGAGATCGATGCCTGGCTGGAGCCCTATCGCCAATTCTGGGCCGGGCGACTAGATGCCCTGGAAGCCCATCTGGAGCGCGAGCAATGAGCGACAATGCCTTGGGCACCGTGTCACGAAACGGCGACACCTTTGACATCGTCTTCGAGCGTCGAATTGCCAAGCCCATCGAGAAGGTCTGGGCGGCCCTGACCGTGCCCGAACGGATCGCCGACTGGCTCGGTATTGTGGATCTGGATCCCAGGTTGGGCGGCCACTACCTCCTGAAGTTCTCCGCAGATGACCCGGGAATGGTCGGTGAGGTCGTCGAGTTTCAGCCTCTGCGCCTCTTGGCCCACACTTGGCCAGATCCTGGCCATCCCGACGGGATTGTCCGCTACGAGCTGGAACCCGACGGCGCAGGTTGTCGACTGCGCCTGACCAACGCCGGATTACTCGGCAAATATGCCCGCAGCATCGCAGGTTGGCATGTGTTCCTCGACGCCATCCCCGGCGCGACAGAAGGCGTGGCAACGGTATGGACCATGGCGCGGGAGGCGGAAGTTCTTGCGCTTTATCAGGCGCAACTCATAGCGGTCGGTGCGGCATGACCTTGCTCAGCGATGAGCGAGGGGCGGTCTCACGGCAGGGTGACTCGCTCACGCTCACCTTCGAGCGGCATTACGATCTGTCGGTCGCTAGGGTCTGGGCCGCGCTTACCGTTACGGAACGGCTCGCAGACTGGTTGACGCATGCGCAGCTGGATTTGCGCGTTGGCGGTGTTTTTCGGCTATCCTTCCCGGACCACAACTACACCATAGTCGGCGAGATCATCGAACTCGAGCCCGAGCGCACGATCGCCTGGACCTAGCCGGACCCGCAACATCCCGACTCGATGGTGCGTTGGGAGCTATTCCCTGAGGGAGACGGCTGCAGGGTTCGGCTGACCCAGACCCATCTGCGGACACCCCACCTCACCAGTGTCGCCGCCGGGTGGCATACCCATCTGGAAGGCCTGCTCGGAGCTCTCAACGGCATCCCTACACTTTGGCGAGCCGACCGAGAGCGGGAGATCGCCAAACTCTATGCAGGTCTTTCCGACGACTGATAGGTTAGCATGCGCCCCGCCGGAGACCACAAATGACCAGCCCACAGAAAATCGCCATCGTGACCGGCGCTGGTTCTGGAATTGGCCGCGCTTCTTCCCTAGCCCTCGCATCAGCAGGCTATGCTGTCGTCCTGGCCGGACGGCGTGAAGTAGAGTTGCAGGCCACGGCGGATGCCGCCCACGACCCCAGC
>JANLPX010000284.1:0-1586 GCA_031367485.1 Alphaproteobacteria bacterium
TGTCCACGCTGTTTGAGTGATGCCCCTGAAGTTACGCGGACTCCGCCGCGAGATTACCTGCTGCCCGGCGGCCTTGCATAACCGGCGCGCTCTCGGCCATCAGCATGATCGCGACCTGGCCAATCGCCACGGCCCCGATCAGGTACCAGGCGGGCGACATGGGGTTGCCGGTCACGTGCAGGAGCCAAGTGATGACCAACTGGGTGGTGCCGCCGAAGATCGCTATGGCCAGCGAATAGACCGTCCCGAACCCGCTGCCGCGAATAGACTTGGGCAGGCTCTCGCTGAGGTTGGCATATAGACTACCGCCTTTGAAGCTGCCGATCGCCATCAGAGTCGCCGTGCCGACCACGAGCGCCGTCGCCGAATGGGTGCTCACTATCCAGGTAAACACCGGGTAGATCATTAGGAGGAACGCCAGATTTCCCCAGATATTGATCGGCTGCCGCCCGCGCTTGTCCGACAGCCAGCCACCCAGCAGCACAGAAAAGATGCTCAACAGGTTTCCGAGCGTAACCGCTACAAACCCAATACGCGCCGTCATATGCAAGGTCGCCTGGGAATAGGTGACAATATAACTGAAAATGTAACTGCCGATGGTGCTTGAGGCGAGCACCACGAAGCCCAGCGCCAAGACCCGCCAATGTCTGCGCACCAACGCCTTTCGCGATGCGGTGGATTCCGCCGCCTCCGCTACGGCTTCCGGTAGGTGTAGGGTTTCTGGCAGATTGTTGCGCAGCCACAGGCCAAACGGCACGGCCAGCGCGCCGACCAGGAACGCAATTCGCCAGCCATAGGCGTTGAGGTCAGCCGGTGGAAGCATAGTGGTCAGCGCCACACCAAGGGTGCCCCCCGCGATGTTCGCCATTTGCTGCCCCACCCCCTGCATCGAGACCACAAAGCCGCGTCTATGGGTGGCTGAGGCTTCCATCAGATAGGCCGTGCTGGAGCCGATCTCCCCGCCCAGCGAGAACCCTTGGATCATCCGCGCAATCACCGCCAGGATCGGCGCAGCAATACCGATGGCGGCATAGGTCGGGATCAGGGCCATGCCCACAATCGAGCAGCCGATCATGATGAAGCACAGCATCATGGCAGGCCGACGTCCCACGCGGTCGGCATAGGCCCCGATCACCATCGCCCCGATGGGCCGGGTGATGAAGCCCGCCCCGAACGTCGCCAGCGACAGCATCAAGCTGCCATAGGCGCTCTGGGTCGGGAAAAAAGCGTGGCCGATCTGGATCGAGAAGAAGCCGTAGATCAGGAAGTCATAGAATTCCAACGCATTGCCGATCGTGACGGCCGCGACATGTCGTCGCTTCAGGGCGGGGGGTGCGCCCGCTTGAATAGCAGTCTGGGTCACGGATCGGCCTCGCGTTTGAACTTGCAATAAACGGCCCGACGGACAGCGTTTGCCGCCCGCCGGAGGCGTCGCCTATTTCAGAATCAATTCCTGATACTCCGTCGAACCCAGGTGCTCGCGCATCGGGCCGCGAGCCGCAGAAGCTGTGTCTTGCTTGCGGTCATCTGTGGCTAGGAAGGCATTCAGCTTGATGCGAAATGCGTCCTGCTGGGCTGTGGTCATA
>JANLPX010000431.1:0-13028 GCA_031367485.1 Alphaproteobacteria bacterium
GGGGTCTCACGCCAAGAATATGAGACTCCCTCGCCGATTTTCAGGGTCTGTAACCGCCCGTTGCCGTCATCGCGCAACCGCAGAGCCGCTTGGGCACTGGCTAGGTCGCGGTCGGGGGTATCAAAATAGGTGGCGATCAGGGCCCGACTGACCAGGTCTTCGCCCGAGGTTGCGGCCAGGACCGCTGCCAAATCGGCGGGATCGGCCAGAAACTTCAATTCAATTTCCGCGCTCAATGCCCCTGCCTCGGAAGACCAAAAGATAATCCCGGTTACAGGATATCAGCAGGCCCCGAGTTGAGACAGGTCAAGGACAGCGACCCCATTGCCCTTTGTGGGGTGGCGCGCGCCGTCAAGCAGTCCTATCAGGCAAGTCGTCTCCCATCTTAAGAGCCCATATGTCGTCCATAATTTCCGTTCAAAACCTGTCCAAGACCTATGCCGGAGGCTTTGCTGCACTCAGCGGCGTTGACCTCGAGATATACAAGGGCGAGATTTTCGCGCTGCTGGGGCCAAATGGCGCCGGTAAGACTACCCTGATCAGCATCATCTGCGGCATCGTTAATCCGAGCTCGGGTCGCGTACTCGCGGACGGCCATGATGTCGTGACTGAGTACCGGGCGGCGCGCCGGAAAATTGGATTGGTGCCACAGGAGCTAAATACCGACGCCTTTGAGAGCGTCTGGGACACGATCAAATTTAGCCGTGGCCTATTCGGCAAACCTCCCAACCCTGCCTATCTGGAGAAAGTGCTGCGCGATCTGTCGCTCTGGGACAAGAAGGACGAAAAGATCATGGCGCTTTCGGGCGGCATGAAACGCCGTGTGATGATCGCCAAGGCACTGAGCCATGAACCCCAGATCCTTTTCTTGGACGAACCGACGGCTGGGGTTGATGTCGAACTACGCCGCGACATGTGGGAAATGGTGCGGGAGTTACGCGAAAGCGGCGTCACCATTATTCTAACGACGCACTACATCGAAGAAGCCGAGCTGATGGCCGATCGCATCGGCGTGATTTCAGGCGGCAAGATTATCCTGGTCGAGAACAAGACAGCGTTGATGGAAAAGCTCGGGAAAAAACAACTGACACTCACTCTACAGTCCCCGCTATTGGCTATTCCGGCTGATCTGTCGCGCGAGCCCCTGACCCTGTCGGCCGACGGGCTTGAGCTTGTCTACACCTTTGACACTGCATCCGACCGAACCGGAATTGCCGTCCTTCTGCGCCGATTGGGCGAGCACGGAATCGATTTCAAAGACTTGAAGACCCAGGAAAGCTCCCTGGAAGAAATATTCGTCAGTCTCGTGAGCCACCGGTCATGAACCTCTATGCGATCGCGGCCATCTACCGTTTCGAGTTGGCCCGTACCTGGCGTACCTTGCTTGGGTCTATCGCCTCCCCGGTGATCTCGACCTCGCTCTATTTCATCGTCTTCGGCGCGGCCATCGGCTCGCGAATGGCCAAGATTGATGGGGTCTCCTATGGGGCCTTTATCGTGCCGGGCCTGATCATGTTGTCGATCCTGACCGAAAGCATCTCCAATGCCAGTTTCGGGATCTATATGCCGAAGTTCTCGGGCACGATTTATGAGGTGCTCTCGGCTCCCATATCGGCGCTGGAGATCGTTCTGGGCTATGTCGGCGCAGCAGCCACCAAGTCTGTGATCCTCGGCGCCGTAATCATGGCCACCGCCCGACTGTTCGTGCCGTTCGAAATTGCCCACCCCTTGGTGATGGTCAGTTTTCTCATCCTGACCTCAGTGACGTTTTCCCTCTTTGGCTTCGTGGTCGGGGTCTGGGCGGATAGCTGGGAAAAGTTACAGATCGTGCCGATGATGATCGTCACACCACTGACCTTCTTGGGGGGAAGCTTTTACTCGATCAATATGCTGCCGGGCATCTGGCCCAAAATCGCGCTGTTCAATCCCGTGGTCTATCTGGTGTCTGGATTCAGGTGGGCCTTTTACGGGATTTCCGACGTTGCGGTGGGCATCAGCCTAGCTGCGACCTTTGGCTTTATGCTGCTGTGCCTCGTGGCGATCACTTGGATTTTCCGAACCGGCTACAAGCTCAAGACCTAAGGATCATCACTCGTCTTCGTCGAACCGATTGGCCACCAGAGCCTCCAGCGCGGCCACGGCATCGCCAGCTTGTAGTCCTTGCGCCTCGATGTCGATGCAACAGCCTATACCAGCGGCCAGCATCATCAGCCCCATTATCGAGCGGGCGTCGACCGTATGACCGTCTTTGGAGACCGTGACTTCGGCGTCGAAAGTCGCGGCGAGCTTCACGAATTTCGCCGAAGCCCGGGCGTGCAGACCTTTCTTATTCAGAATGTCTACGGTCGCCCGTGCGCTCACTTGTCGCCCGCCAACACGTAGGACGCGACCGAAATGTATTTCCGCCCCGCGTCTTGGGCATAGGCCACGCTGTCTTCAAGCGAGCATTTGGTCCGCACGCTAGCTAATTTGATCAGCATCGGCAGGTTCAACCCTGCGATCACCTCGGCCTTCGTCTGCTCCATCACCGAGATCGCCAAGTTTGACGGCGTGCCGCCAAACATGTCTGTCAGCAGAATAACACCAGCGCCGGTATCGACCTCAGCGCAGGCCGCCAAGATGTCCTTGCGGCGTCTTTCCATGTCGTCCTCAGGCCCGATGCAGATTGCCGCGACCCCAGCTTGAGGGCCAACGACATGCTCCATAGCCAGAACAAACTCTTTGGCCAGGCGTCCGTGCGTAACGATCACCAAGCCGATCATATCCATACTCTCAACGGGAATCCCCACCCGGCTGCGGCGTTAAGGTCCCCGCGCGGCCGCTTAGATACGCTCCTTCTTCGCCGGCTCCAAGTCACCTCAGTGCGCGACTTATTTTCGCAAGGCTAGAAACCTCCAGCAAAGGCAGTACCAGGTGTGGAAGCCGTAACCCAAGATAGGTCGTCTGGGCCTCGCGCGGGATCCGCTCGGGCACCCCGTCGGCGACGGACAATTGAATTGCGCAATACTTCAAGGCTGGGTCCAAGACCACGCCCAGGCCCCTGGCCTCTATCCTTCCGGCCAAAAGGTCAGGCGCGCGGCCATAGAGTTCGCCGTCCGAAATCCAGATCAGAGTGCGATCATCAGCCACAAGCCGCCACCCCGCCTCGATCATGCGCAGCGCTAAGTCGCTCTTTCCAGCGCCCGAGGGGCCAGAAATTAGAACACCCCGCCAACCCGTGCTCCCATAAGACGCCATCAGCCCAGCATGCAGGATCACCGCTTGGCTTCCGGCAGTGTGGCAACGAAGCGCGCACCGAGCACCGCACCATCGTCAGCCTTACGGTTCTCTGCGTGAAGTGTCCCGCCCTGAGCCTCAACGATTTGTCGCGCGATCGACAAGCCAAGGCCGGAGTTACCGCCAAACGCTGAGCCTTTTGGCCGAGAGGTGTAGAAGCGTTCGAAAACCGTTTCGAGGTTGTCGGACGGGATACCCGGTCCGTCATCATCGACCGTGACAATGGCCTCACCGCGCCCGCGATCGAGGCTGAGGCGAACTTCACCCCCAGCGGCGCTAAAGGATCTGGCGTTGTCGATCAGATTGCGAACGACCTGGCCCAGGGGCCCTTCACGCCCCGAGACCATAACTGGCTCTAGAGCGTCTGGTGAGGAATAGGCAACCCTCACTTCTCCCGGCCGCGTAGAGATTTCATAGACTTGCACGATGTCGCCCAGAAGTTTGCCAAGATCAAAGGCTCGCGGATCTTCTCGTGACAACTCAGCGTCCAGTCGCGAGGCGTTAGAAATATCGGTGACTAGCCGGTCCAAACGCTGAACATCGTTCTTGAGAATCCCAAGCAACCGGTCGCGCGCGGCGGGGTCAGTGACCAGATCGAGCGTCTCGACCGCCGACCGCAAAGACGTCAGTGGATTCTTGATCTCGTGGGCCACATCGGCTGCAAACCTCTCGATGGCCCCCATGCGCTCTGACTGCGCGTCGGTCATGGCCTCCAACGCCCGGGTGAGATCGCCCAGTTCATCGTCGCGTTTGGCGATATCCGGCAAGGAAATCGAGCGAGCTTTGGATAGCCGCACACGATCGGCGGCATCGGCAAGCCTGCGAACCGGGAGCGCAATTAGTGTGTTGAGTAACAGCGACGACACAAAGGTCACGGCGATAGACAACAGAATAAAGGGGAACAAGGCGGCCCGTTGCCGGGCAATAGTCTCGTCCACATCGTTGGCTTGAAGGGTCAACACCCCCAAGACGGCGCGCACATGCTGGATCGGTATGGAAACCGAGACCACCCGCTCACCATCCTCGGCGACGCGCATGCCAGCAATATGTCGACCCGTCAGGGCCTGGCCCACCTCATAGGTCAAGGCTGCATTGACCGCAGGCGTAGGCAGTGGTTTTGGCGCTTTGAACTGGAGATTCACGCCAGCTTCGTCGCGCGGTTTGGCGGGTGGCAGCACTTTCCATTCAACCCGATCAGCTACCCAATAGCTATCGGCTATTAGCCGGCCCTGTTTGTCGAACAGTCGTGCGCGCTGGGTGCGGGGGTTGGACAGCAATTGGAGGATTTGACTAGCATAGCCGGGGTCCATTGAAGGCGACGGCTCGCCAACCGTGGCGGCCTGATCGATGATCGTGGCGATCAACTCACCCTGGGTGCTCAAACTGTCGATACGGGCAATCACCAACCCGCGCCGCAATTCGTTCAACACCAAAGCCCCGACGATCAAGATCGCCAGCCCCAACATATTGAGCACGATAATCAATCGCCCCAGGCGTGAACCTGGGAGCCATCTTAACCAGACCGGCTCGTCAGAGCCTCGGTCAGGATTCGCGGTATCGGTATCCGACGCCATAGAGGGTTTCGATTGCGTCGAACTCAGGATCGACCTCACGGAACTTTTTCCGCATGCGCTTGATGTGGCTGTCGATAGTGCGGTCATCGACATAGACCTGATCGTCATAGGCCGCGTCCATCAGATTGTCGCGGCTCTTCACGAAGCCCGGACGCTGAGCCAGAGATTGCAGCAGCAAGAACTCGGTGACCGTAAGCTTGACCGGGAGACCACCCCAGAGACAGTCGTGGCGCGCCGGGTCGAGCGTAAGTTTGCCACGTTGCATCGCGCGCGCGCCAGCCTCGGCTGTTGGCGAAGGCGCATCTTCACCGTCGGCCCCAGTGCGCCGCAGCAGGGCTTTTACCCGCTCAATCAGCAACCGCTGACTGAATGGTTTGTGCATATAGTCGTCGGCCCCAAGATTGAAGCCCAGGATTTCGTCGATCTCTTCGTCCTTTGACGTCAAGATGATCACCGGGATGTCCGAGGTCCGGCGCAACCGACGCAACACCTCCATCCCATCCATGCGCGGCATTTTCACATCGAGGATCGCCAAATCTGGCGGTTCATTCTCGAGGGAAGCAAGGCCGGCAGCGCCGTCATGGAAAGCCTTCACGGTATGTCCGTGGCTCTCCAAAGCGAGGCTGACAGAGGTGACAATGTTCTCATCGTCGTCCACCAGAGTGATTTTGGCCATTATAGAAAAGCGATCCTTGCACGAGTTGCGACCACGCTAGTCGCCTTGCACCGTGGCCTCAATGGGGCGGAGACATCAATACAGTCAATCACACCTTAAGCTTGTTGACCGATCCTTAGAGCCGAAACGGGGAAGCCCATGTCTGGAACACAGGTTCACTACGAACTCTCGACGCGGAAATCGGCGAGTGCGAACTGGTCTCTGGACCTTGCAACAGAAGATCGCAGCCTTGCGGTCTCCACCGCCCACGAGATGATGCAGAGCGGTAAGGTCGTCGCAGCGAGGGTCAGCAAGGAGACCCTAGATTCTATTAGTCGTGAGTTTCAGACTATATCAATCCTAAGTCTTGGTGCCATAGAGCAAGTCAAGGCCAAGAAGGTTGTTGAGCAACTTGAACCCCTCTGTGTCACCCCGCAGGATCTCTACACCCTTCACGCACGCGAGCGTATTGGGCGCCTTTTGGAGGCTTGGCTAGAGCGGCAAGGGGCCACCGCGTTTGAACTCTTGCACCGTGCCGATCTGGTGGAGACACTGGAAAGCTCTGGCACCGACCTGCAGCACGCCATTCAGAAGGTTGCGATTCCGGAAGCTCAGGCGCGCGGCGTTGGCGTTCATGAACTGATCCGTAGTTTCCAGGCCCTCGTCGAACGCACGATCGAGCGGCTGCTGAAGGACGTGCGCAAGGGCGTGATGCCCGACGTCGACAAGCTAGGCTTCGCCGCCGCCGCAGAGTTGGTCGCCAAGGAACCAGAGCGTGCCTACCTGTTAGGCGCTGGCGTAGCGGTCTCGATCGGGGTCGCGCGGAGCTGGAGCGAGAAGATCGACCGCTTGTTGGACCTTGCCGATGTCGCACCCGTTGCCGGACCTCCCCGCGCCCTAGCCCTAAGTGTCGTTGAGCAGCCGTTGTCGGAAATCTTGGGCTCGCGGCCAGGGATTGATGCGGTCTTAGGCAAGGACATTGATTTGGGTGCACGCCTGGCAGCGATGACCTGGCTCGCCGCCAGCCGTTCCGTAGAAGCTTTGATGAAGATTGAACCATCGGTAGCCCGCGCCATGCCGCCGCTCACGCCTGGCGCCAAGCGCTTGGCAACCTGGCTGGCAACCGAAGATTTCCAAAGCGTGCGGGTCTCCATCGCCAAGCGCGTTGTGCGCGAACTGACCGGGCCCCGGCGTCTGCGCCCGACCGACCCAAAGGGCGAAATCGAAGTAATACGCGCCTTAGCTATGGCCCTGACCTCTGCTGCAGCCAATCTCTTGCCGCTTGATGACGTTCAAGATGCCTTCACCATC
Organism: Alphaproteobacteria bacterium; assembly: GCA_031367485.1. Classification (GTDB taxonomy): domain Bacteria; phylum Pseudomonadota; class Alphaproteobacteria; order Caulobacterales; family Caulobacteraceae; genus Phenylobacterium. The sequence continues at coordinate 6,817 of JANLPX010000431.1, forward strand.
CGCTCCAAAATGCTGGTGACTAGCGACTTTGTCGAAGATTTCCTGAGCGGTGCCCAGTCCGCACGAGAAGAAGTCGAGAACCTGACCTGGCTGGTCGAGAACGTGATCGGCGCAGCCAATAAGCGCCAAGCGGCAAGGTACCTATCTGCGGCCGTCGGAGCTTTAAGGTTTGAGAGCGAGCTGCGCGCGGCCTACGAGTCGCCAGCAACCCGCCTTCGGCACCTTTCAATACTGCAGAAAGGAGCGGCACGGGCAGGCCTGGCACCCGAGGACTACAAACCCATACAGACCAAGTTGGGGGAGATCGGGGGGCTCGTGGAGGCCGATGGAAAGATCGTGGCTCAGCTGTCCAAAGGCCCAGCGGCCTCTATCGACAGGCTGATGTTGTTGCTTCAGATGGCTGTTGGAGACGCGGCCCCTCTGGGTCCGGCCGCCGACCGAGCTAAGGCAGAGGCGCTTCGTCTCGTACGAAATGATGAGACGCGCCTCGAACTGACGAAGGTACCCGAGCGCATGGTTAAGGTGCGAGGTATGATCCAGCAATTGACCCAGGTAGCCGCCTAAGTCTTTAGAGCGCCCACCAATGCATCGACGACTCTATCGACGTCTTGGTCTTCCATGCCGGGATAGAGCGGCAGGGATAGGCATCGCTCGTACCAGGCCTCAGCGCCGGGCAAGCTCAAAGGCCCATAACGGTCAACATAGTAGGGCTGGCCGTGGACGGGGATGTAGTGAACTTGGCTGCCTATGCCTTGTGCACCTAGCAAAGCCATGACCTCACGACGCGTTTTACCAACGGTCTGAAAATCGATCAGCACCACCATCAGATGAAGTACAGGGTCGCTCCAGATCGGGCTTACCGCCGGTTGAACCAGCGGCGCGAGCCGGGTCAGGGCGGCCTGATAACGTGCAGCAAGCGCTCGCCTCCGTGCCGCAAAGCGCGGCAACTTGGCCAATTGTGACTGACCCAGCGCACACAGAATGTCGGGCAGGCGATAGTTAAATCCCGGCTCTGGCATCTCGTACCACCAGGGATCCGCGCCAGCGGGCCGAATCATCCCGTGGCTTCTGAGGGTGCGAAGGCGTTCGGCGAGGCTCGTGTCGTTGGTGGTGACCATCCCACCCTCACCCGTGGCGATGGTTTTGACGGGGTGGAAAGAGAAAGTCGCCATAGCCGAATGGCGAGCATCGCCGATCTGCTCTCGCACATTGCCGAAAGTTGCCGTCGAACCTAACGCGTGAGGCGCATCCTCCACTAGGACCGCGCCTACTTGGGCGGCCAAGGCTGAGAGCACGTCCAACTGGGCCACGTCACCGCGCAGGTGGACGGGCAGCACGGCCCGCAGTCTGCGGTCACCCACACGGTTCATAGCCTCCGACAGCGTATCTGGGGTCATCAAGCCGGTGAGCGGATCGACATCGGCAAACACCACCTCGGCCCCCACGTACCGAACGCAATTCGCTGTCGCCAGAAAAGTGATCGAAGGGACAATGCAGACGTCGTGAGGCTGTACGTCCAGCGCCATCATGGAAAGGTGGAGCGCCGCTGTGCCATTGCTGCAGGCCACAGCGTGTTTGGCACCCACGGCGTCTGCAAAAGCGACCTCGAAAGACTCTACTCGAGGCCCGGTGGTCAGAAAGTCGGAGCGCAGCGACTCGACAACGGCGGCAATATCGTCGTCGTCGATGGTTTGTCGGCCATAGGGAAGATGGGCAGGAGGCATGGCTTAGTCCGTGGCGCGTCGACGCCGTTCAGTAGGCGGGCCATCATCCAGAAGCGTCAACAGATCGGGCCCCGACAACCATTCCGTATTGGTGTCACTCGCATAGGAAAACCCGTCGGGAGCCAAGGGATGAGTTTTGGAAAAGGACTCTCGGGTATACTCGACAAAGGCCGGCTCAATCGCGAACCGATCCCCCAGATCAACCGTCGTGCGGGCGTCATCCACCGAGATCATCATTTCGTGTAGCTTCTCTCCGGGCCGAATGCCAATCACCTTGATCGGTAATTCGGGCGCCATCGCGGCGGCCAGGTCAGTCATTTTCATAGACGGAATCTTCGGCACAAAGATTTCGCCGCCGCGCATGACCGAAAGAGATGACAGCACGAAATCAACGCCTTGATTTAGGGTAATCCAGAACCTCGTCATTCGATCATCCGTGATGGGAAGTTCAGTCACACCCTTGGCGATCAGCCGTTGGAACAACGGCCCTACAGAGCCGCGCGACCCAACCACATTGCCGTAACGAACCACAGAGAACTTGGCACCAATGTCGCCTGAGAGATTGTTGGCCGCCACGAAGGTCTTATCTGAGGCCAGCTTTGTCGCGCCATAGAGGTTGGCCGGATTGCAGGCCTTGTCTGTGGAAAGGGCGATGACCTGCTGCACGCGATTGGTCAGGCACGCCCAGACAACGTTCTCGGCTCCAAGAACATTAGTGTGGATGCATTCTGAGGGATTGTACTCTGCCGCCGGAACCTGCTTCAGCGCCGCAGCGTGGATGACAATATCGACACCGCGAAAGGCCAGGGTGAGGCGCTGGCGATCACGCACGTCACCCAGAAAGAAGCGCATGCAAGTCAGCTGCTCGGGCGTGTGACGCTCCGCCAGATCGGCTTGCATCTCGCTCTGCTTGAGTTCGTCACGCGAAAAGACAATCAGTTTGCGCGGCCTTGCCTGCAGCAAAACAGTCTCGATGAAACGGCGACCGAATGATCCCGTGCCACCTGTGACCAGAATGACCTTGTCATCGAGGTTCAGCGAATTTGGTGCGAAGCGACCCAAGGGCGGTCCTCTGACGTAAAATTGGTCCAGATCACTACTCTCCAACCGCCCGCGTAAAGAGACCGCTAACCATGATGTGGCGTGTTGTCGCCATGGATCGTCGCCAAGCCAGTTTTGCCCTGCTCGCCGCAATGACATTGCCCAGCGTCGCCATCGCCTCGGGCGGGGGCGAAAAGAAGAAGGGTGGGGGCGCATCCTTCCTGCAACTGGGCGCCATCACGGCCACGGTATTGCGAGCCAATGGACGGCGCGGCGCGCTCACCGTCGAGGTTGGCGTGGACGTAACCAATCCGGCGCTGCAAGCCAGAGCCTCACAACTGGCCCCGCGGTTTAGAGCTGCCTTCGTACAGGCCCTACAGACCTACGCGGCGAGCCTTCCCCCAGCCGGCCTACCAAACGCCGACTTCCTGTCACGCGAGATGCAGCGCCAAACAGACCTTGTCCTGGGCGCAAAGGGCGGCAAGCTTCTGCTCGGAACGATTCTCGTTAACTAGACCTCGGCGCGGCGCGCCAGCATTTCGAATGATCCCAAATCAAGGGCCTGGGCACAGTGGCGACGGGCCATGGCCATGAACATGGCATCCCCCCGGTCGGTTTGTTTGGTCCCAACCGAAGCAAAGATCGCCGTAAAGACCCCTTGCAATAAATAATGGCGATAGGCCTCCCAGGCCTCATCCCAGCTGTATTGGACACCGTAGCCCTTGAGCGCATCAAGCCATTGGCGAAGCAGATCCTGCTCATTTAGTCGTCGCAATTCAGGCTCTAGCCCCGCTCCGATGAAATAGCCGACATCCAGGACGCCCGGCCCCAATGTGACCGACTGCCAGTCCAAAACCGCCAGCGGCCAGCGGCCGCCCTGAGGGTCGAACAGCATATTGTCTAACCGGAAATCCAGGTGCTGCAGGGTGCTGGGCGCGGCAGGGCCGCTGAAATAGAATTTGCCGATATGTGTCGCGAATGTCCGGCAGGCGGCCATGTGATCGGCTTCTAACACGTCGCCATATCGCGCCTCGAAAGCCTGAAATATCGGTCCGAACATCTCAATAATGGCCGTAGGCGGCACAGCGCCTCGGTTAAGAAAGGCCACATCGGCCAATGACGGATCAGCCCAGCGGGGACCATGCAGGGCAGCCGCCTCAACCATCGCGGTCTGAGCATCGGCCAAGGAACACCCGGTCAATTGGTTGCCGCCCCGGGCCGGACCCATGTCTTCCATGATTAAGGCAAAGTCATTGGTCCTGTCGTCAATCTGCGCAAAATAGGCCTTGGGAGTACGAATCGATACCGTCGACGCCACCTCTTGATAAAATCTGATCTCATTCAGATAGAGACCCAGTCCAGCGCCCGTGGCCCGGCTGACCGGATCAGCCGATGGAAACTTACCGACCACGGCTCCAGGGGCGTCGAGACTTGGCCGATCATAGGTCAAGTCAAAGCGCACGCTTTCACCGAGCATGCCGTCCCCGACGCGGGTGGCCTGCGCGCCAATAACCTTGGCACCGCCAAGCGCGCCAGCCTGATCCAGAACCTGAGTTAGCCACGTCGTTGTTACCCCATCAGGGGTGCTGATGATCGGGACATCCGCCATCAAGTCGCCGGTGCCAGAGCGTGCGTATAAACCTCATTCATCGCGATCAGGTTGCCCTTCAGGACCACCAGATCGAACCCGCGTAGCGTCGGGGCTGCCTTGGGATTATCGCCCATGACGCAAAGCCAGCGCCCACAGAATCCACTCTCGATAGCCCAGATTTCGTCAGGATCGTAGCGCATGGGCGGGGTGGCGGCGAATAGTCCGGTCAGGTAGGCGCGCAACGGTGCATGGCCGGAAAGGCCGTGAGGCACCTGCTGATCCACGTAATGACAGTCGGGGGCGTAGAAAGTCAGCAAGTGCTCCACATTTTTATCGCTCCATGCTTGCAACCAGCGCGCATTGAAATCGGCAATGTCCATCCTAAGCTCCCAGAACCCTTGCGCGATGCTCTGGTGTGAACACCTCTGGCGGTAGCATCTCGGGACCTGCCATCGTGGCGAAAGCGTGCATCCGCAGAGACGGATCAATCATGGCGGCCTCGTGATGGCGACGGCGGCGCTGGGCAGCGTCCGGCCCGAACTCGGCCTCAAGTGATGAGGTCAGGGCAGCCGTGAACCTCAATCGACGCAGACGCTCTGCGCGTTCCTTAGCGTAAGGCTCGAAATCCGGCACCCCGCCCTGTTTGAGGATATCGCTGACAATTCGGACGTCTCGGTAGGTGATCGATAGGCCTTGCCCAATGATCGGATCGTTCCACCCGGCGGCATCGCCAATGAGTACGCCGCCCTTGGCGTAGGGTTGGTCGGTCCAGGCGTCATTGTTGAAATAGCTAAACAGAGGTCCGGCGGGCCTAGCCTGTGAAATCTTGACGTGGTCGGGCGCGCACTTGGTACTGAAGGCCTCCATGAAGGCTCGAGGCCCATCCTGGCTGGCAAACATTCGCCGTTGGGCGATGGGAAAACAGCCATAGACTCTTACGCGACCATCACCCTGGGGGAAGGTCAGGAAATTGAATTCGCCCTCGGTGCCAATCGTTTGGCGGCTGGCGTCCCAATCCTCCACGCCGTCCACCAGCAGCCCGGCAAACATATGATGGGGCGGGTCTTGATGGAGCGGCACACCCAGCGCCTCGCGGACCATCGAAGCGCGACCGTCAGCCCCCACCAACAGGTCACCAGACGCCGTATGTTCCCCCTGCGCATCAATCCAGGTCACGCCAGGTTCAGATTCTGCGGTCAGCGACTGGACCTGGACACCACGAATCGCGGTCACGCCTGATCGGAGCGCCTCATCAAATAGCGTCTGGCAATGATGGGGATGACCAATACAGAGCGGGCCCGATATACCAGGCACGAAGATTGCCAACGGCGTCGGTTGCGCTTCTGAGGCATCCGCAGAGCGGGTCTCGTCATAGGTGATATGGGTCGAAACGTGATGGCCGCCTGCCCCGATCAACAAGTCATATAGGCCAAGGCTCTGGACTTCCTTGATACCCCAAGGCGCAATCCACTCGCCTCGGACTCGGTCTTCATAGACCTGTGAGGCCTCCAGCAGCAGCACCTTGGACCCTGCGCGGGCCATTGTGATGGAAAGGGCGCAACCGCCGATCCCGGCTCCAATAACCATGAGATCATAGTTCATTGTGGCATCCTCGCGGCGACTTATCCGAAAGAGAACAGCCTTACCCCGAGGAGCACAAGCCCGGCTTGGAGAGTTAGCGTCTAACGCCGAGGGGCAATCCACCCGCAGCGTCGAACAAACCTGCGCCTTCACCGATCTTCGCCTTCTCAATAGCCAACAGGGCGAGCTTGGTATCCACGCCGCCGCGCGCTGAGAAACCCACCAGCTTCCCGCCCGACCCCATCACCCGATGGCAGGGCACGACGATGGGCCAA